>DASVDR010000014.1 GCA_036381015.1 Gammaproteobacteria bacterium | reverse complement strand
TGCTTCGCCAGCTCCAGCAGGCCCAGCTTCGGTCGAATGATCTTCTCCATCTGCGTCATTGTCGGTTCTCCTCTCCGGTGGTCAAACGACCGACACTGGAGTAGATTACGCAAATGTCAGATCAGATCGTAGCTTCATCAGATCAGCGCCGAGCCGCAAGAGTCCCGCATTGGCGCCGCGAGTCTTCTTGCCGATCTGCAAGGCCGGCGCCGCCGAGTGCGCCGCGCCGAGGTGACGGCGATGATCAACGAGCTCGCCACGCTGATCACGGCAGGCATTCCGCTCGACTCCAGTCTGCGTATGCTGCAACAGCACATGCGCGACCGTCTCGCCGAAATCCTGCACACCGCGCATCGAGAAGTTCAGGCCGGAAAGCCGCTGTCCGCCGCTCTCGCGACGCACGACGAAACCTTCGATGCGCTTTGCGTAAACATGATCCGCGCCGGCGAAGCGAGCGGCGCCCTCGACGTCGTCCTTCGGCGGCTCGCCGAGTATCGCGAGCGCGTGGAAGCTTCCCGTTCGGCGCTGATCTCCGCCTTGACCTACCCCGCCATCCTCACCGGCGTGGCGCTTCTCTCTCTTTTCGTGCTCATGACGTTCGTGATCCCCGGCTTCGTGCCGATGTTCGAGGATGCGGGCGCGACGCTGCCCATGCTCACGCGGCTCGTCTTCGGCGCATCGGAGCTATTGCAAACATTCTGGTGGGTCGCTCCCGTTTTCGCCTTCGGCGGCACACTCTATGTGAAAAGTTGGCTGGCATCGCCTTTGAATCGTCGCCGCCTCGACGAGCGCCTGCTCATGCTCCCCGTGCTCGGTGAGCTGATTCGCTTCAACGAGACCGCGCGGTTCGCGCGCACCCTCGGCACGCTGGAACGAAACGGGATGCCGCTATTGGCGTCCCTTCGGCTCACCGAGCAGATCTTGACGAGCCGCGTGTTCGTATCGACTACGGCACGATGCATCTCGCAAGTCGAATCCGGTGGTCGCCTCTCGGACACGCTCCGCCAGGACGGTGTCCTGCCCGCCATGGCCATCGATCTGATCGCCGTCGGCGAGGAGTCCGGCCAGCTCGGCGAGGTGCTCGAGAAGGCGGCGGACGCGTTCGATGCGAAGGTCCAGCAACGCGTGAAGCGGCTGCTCATGCTCGTCGAGCCGGTTTTGATTCTCGGCCTCGGCGCAATCATCGCGCTCGTCATCGTGGCCATCTTGATGGCGATGCTCGGACTGAACGAGCTGATCGTGTAGGTGCTTTCCCGTCGGTAACCCTTACGCGCCCGGCGTCACGAAGAAGAACGCGAGCCCGAGCAACGCGTAGACACCGAGCAGCAGCAACCCTTCGAACCAAGTCGTCTCCCCGTCCTGCGCGATCGCATTCACGGCGAACGCGACGCCGGCGATCGCGAAAAGCTCTATCGGATTGTCGAAGACAAGGTTCATCGGATTGCCGATCAGGTAGGAGACGATCACGAGGACCGGCGCGACGAGCAACGCAATCTGGATCGTCGAACCGACCGTGATGCCGACGACCAGATCCATGTCGTTCTTGCGCGCGAAATACACCGCCGAAACGTACTCGGCGGCGTTGCCGACCACGGCGAGCACGGTCACGCCCAGGAAGAAGGTCGAGATGCCGAGGCCGGCGGCCGTGGCTTCCAATGCGCCCGAGACCATCTCGGCCTCGACCGCCGTCACGGCCGTGGCCGCCACGAGGATCGCCAGCGCCTGCCACAATGGCCACTCGGCCGGCTCGTGCTCGCGCTCGGGCCCCGCGAACACGTTGCGATGCGTGACGAGCGTGTAGATCAGGTTGCCGAGGTACACGACGATCAGCACGACCGAGACGCCTAGACTCAGGTGCTCGTCGAGCGACGGGATATCGGCGGCGCCCGCTTGGCGCTCGGTGTAGTCGAAGACGGCGGGCAACAGCAGCGCGATCACCGAGAGGATCAGCAACGCGGCGAGCTGACCGGCACGCGCGCGCTCGAAGGTCTGCTTGTCACGCCCCCAGCTGCCGGCCAGGATCGCGAGCCCGAGGCCGAGCAGACTGTTGCCGATGATCGAGCCGGTGATCTGGCCTTTGACGACGACGGCGTTCCCTTCGGCGAGCACGAACAACGCGAGAATCAGCTCGGCGAGATTGCCGAACGTGACGTTCAGCAGGCCGCCAATCGCGGGCCCCGAATGCCTCGCCATCTGCTCGGTCGCGCGCCTGATCCACTCGGCCAGCGGCACGATGGCGAGCACGCCGGTGACGAAGATCCAAATCTCCGACGCCTCCACGACATACGCCAGGACCAGCGAGAGCGGAACGAGCAGCAGGAGGTACTTGGAAATCGCGAATCCCCCGGGCGGACGGACGACGACGCGAAGTGTACCCGGTCGAACTGCCGCCGGCAGTCATTCGTGAACGATTTCCGGCCGTTGCGAAAGGCTTCCGGCCGCTCCGAATGGGAATCGCGAGCTCGCCACCGAGCGCGCGCAGGATGCCGGCGACGCCGGCTAAGGCAGATCGAACAGGAGCACCTCGGCTTCGGAGAGGCTCTGAATCCTGACCTCCGTCTCGTCCTCGATCGCCGCACCGTCGCCCGTATCCAAGTGCTCGCCGTTCACACGCACCGGCCCACGCGCGACCTGGACCCAGGCTCTTCGTCCCGGGCGGAGCCGGTGCGTCACGTCGTCGCCGTCGGCGAGCAGCCCCGCATAGAGATCCACGTCCTGATGAATCGTGACCGAGCCGTCGCGGCCGTCGCGCGAGCCGATCAGGCGCAGCCGTCCTCGCCGCTCGTCCTCGGTAAAGCGCTTCTCCTCGTAGCTCGGCTCGAGCCCTTCCTTCTCGGGCAGGATCCAGATCTGAAGGAAGTGCAGCGGCTCCTCGCTCGAATGATTGAGCTCGCTGTGCTTCACGCCGGTGCCGGCCGACATTCTCTGCACCCAGCCCGGGCGGAGCACCGACTCGCGGCCCGTGCTGTCGCGATGCTCGAGCTCGCCGTGCAGCACGTAGGAGACGATCTCCATATCGCTATGGCCGTGCGTGCCGAAGCCCTTGCCGGGCTGCACGCGATCCTCGTTGATGACGCGGAGCGGTCCGAAACCCATGTGCTCCGGATCGTAGTAGTCCGCGAACGAGAACGTATGGAAGCTGTCGAGCCAACCGCGGTTCTCGTGGCCGCGCTGCTCGGCGAATCTCACTCGTAGCATGGTCCGCCCCTCCTCGTTGGGGCTCGGCGCTGCAACTTGCGCGCCAGGCCCGTGCCGCTGGCATGCGCGGACGACGCGGCGGCGCCGCGCTGTCGCGCTCCGGCCGGGCATCGGCGCCCCGGCGGCACCACGCCTTCGCGCTCCGGCCGGGATCAACGCCGGGGCGCCCTGCCGGCCCTCGACCCGCGGTCCTCCTCGACCAGCGCCTGGAGCCGCTCGAGCGCCTCGTCCCACTGCGCCGAGATCTCGTTCAGGTACCGGCGCACGGTCTCGAGCCGCCGCCCTTCGATCCGCCAGATGCGCTCCCGGCCTCGCCGCTGTCCGCGTACGAGGCCCGCCTCGGAGAGCACCTGCAGGTGCTTCGTGACTGCCTGGCGCGAAATGCGCGTGCCGTCGGTGAGCCGCGTGATCGAGAGCGGCCCTTCGCGGCAGAGGCGCCCGACGATGTGCAGGCGAGTCTCGTCGCCGAGCGCCGTGAAGATCGGCGCCGCATCGGAAAGGCTGACGGCTGCGCGGTGCCGCGCCGTTCGACCCAAATTAGACACTCCGCTCGACGTACTTCTTGATGAGCTGCGTCTGGATCGCCCATCCGCCCTCGTTCGACTTGAACGCTTCCGCCCGGCGCTCGATCGGAATGGCGTCGAACCCGGACTCGGTGATCGTCAAGAGCGTGCCCTCCGCCGTCTCCTCGAGCTCGAACACGACGAGGGTCGTCGGCTCGGCCGAGTAGTCGGCGCCGGGCTCGACCGCGGACGGGTGCCAACGGAACGAGAACAGGGACATCGGCTCGATGCGCTCGATCATGAAGTCGCACGCGACGCCGGCGTGCGGCTCCTGCAGCTTGGCCACGTCGGCGTCGACCTTCGTCGGCACGATCCTTCCCGGGACTCTTCGGCCCGCGACGAACGGCGCGTCGAGCTCGACGCCGAACCAGGTCCCGAATTCCTTTGCGTCCGTGATCGCTCTCCAGACCCGGTCGCGCGGTGCGCGCAGCAAAACCTTCTTTTCGATGCGGTCGGTGATGTCTGACATATTCGCAACCTCCTGGTTGCGTATGAGACTACCAGAGCGCGGCGTCGTAATGCAACCGTTGGGTTGCGTCTCGTTCGCCGAGCAACCGGGCTCGCTCGCGGCAGGCCGATCTCACGAAGGGAGACGCGCGAGGGCGTCCTCGATCGCGTCCAACAGGCCGGCCTCGGCGGATCTGCGCCGCTTCGCGATCTCGACGGCCCGGAGCCCGAGTCCCGCGTAGAGCCGGCCGATCTCGGGATTCCAGTCGAGAAGCGCCCGAAGCTGCTCCGCGACCAGGCGGCTGTCGCCTCGGGCGATCGGCCCGGTCAGTGCCTGAAGCGTGCCGAGCGAGGCGACGTTCTCGACGGTCTCACGCACCAGCGGTAACCCGATGCGAACGGCGTCCTCGCGCGTCATCCCGGCTTTCTCGAAGCACGTCAATCCCACTTCGAGCAAAGCGACGACGTAATTGCTGAGAAACACGGTTGCCGCGTGGTAGATCAGCTTCTGCTCCGCGTCGATACCGAAGCAGCGCCCTCCTCCCCGCTCGACCGCTTCCTGCAAGACGGCACGAGCGCGCGGGTCGCCCTCCAGCGCGCAATACGTGCCCGCAAACGTCTCCGCCGCGCGCCGCGGATCAGCGAAGGTCTTCACCGGGTGCAGCGATGCGACGTCCGCGCCGGCGGCCTTCGCCGCAGCCAACACGGACGAGGACTTGGAGCCGCTGCAGTGGAACGCGATGACGCCGGGGCCGACGAGGCCTGCTTCCGCGAGGCGCTCGGCGCACGCGGCGATCGCGTCGTCCGGAACGGCTATCATGAAGAGGTCTGCCTTCCCGAGGTCGGCCCAGGTGGCAACAGGCTTGCCCGCACCGATGAAGTCGGCTGCGATCCGCGCGTGCTCCGGGCGGCGATTCAGCACGTCGCCGATTTCGAAGACGCCGACGTGCGACCACAAGCGGCACAGCGTCTTGCCGACCTTGCCGGCGCCGATCACGGAAAGCTTCATCCTGCGCCTCCGTTCTGCCGAGCGGGCACATTGCCCGTCGCGCATGCCGTCGCTTCACGGTCCATGTCCACGCATGCGAATCCGCTGAGGCCGCTGCTGCTGTACGTGGCCGCCGCCATTCTCGCGGGCAGCCTCCTTGCGTACCCCGCGCACGCGGCGCTGACGCCCTTCGTCGACTGGCCTTTGCACCGGGTCATGCGCCGCACGATGATGCTCACGATCCTGGCGGGCATTCCGTTCTTCCTTGCAGCCACCGGCGCTCGGGGCCGGACGCTGCTCGGTTTCGGCTGCGCGCCCGGGCGCTTCTTCATGATGGTCGGCGCGAGCTTCGCGGTTGGGCTCCTGACCGTGCTGCCGCCGCTCGCCGTTCTGCTCGCGCTCGGCCTGCGAATCCCCAGCGTATCACCTGCCGAGATGCTGCACGACTTGCCGGCCACGGCCGCCACGGCCGTGCTCGCCGCGCTGACGGTCGGCTTGATCGAGGAAGCCTATTTCCGCGGCGCGTTGATGGGCGCGTGGCTGCGGCAGCAGCGGATCGGGCAAGCGTTGATCGCCACGAGCCTCTTCTTCGCGATCGCGCATTTCCTCGTCGCCGAGCGAGTACCCGCCGAGGTTCGCTGGTACAGCGGGCTCGAGCTCGTCGCGGCAGGCGTCGCCGGGCTCTTCGCCCAGGCGCACAGCATCGGCGCGTTCCTCGCGCTGCTCGCCGCCGGCCTGTTGCTCGGGGCGCTGCGCATCCGCTTCGGGAACATCGGGCCGTGCATCGGGTTCCATGCGGGCTGGGTGGCCGCCATCACCGCGATGCACCGGCTCACGGACCTCCGCCCCGACCACGAGCTCGCCTGGCTCGTCGGCGACACCGACGGGGTAATGGGCTGGCTCGCGCTCGGCTGGATCGTGTTGCTCTCGGCCGCGTACTTCGCTTTCGGCGGCGGCCGCGGGCTCATCGTAGAGGCCCCGCCGCCGCTCGCTTCCGGCTCGCGCAGCGCGAGCGGTGGCACGCGCCGGTCAGGCCGATGAGGGAATGTCGGACCCTCGCGTCGCGCTGCCTTCGTACATGAAGGTCATGATCTTCGGACCTCGAACGTAGCCGGTCTCGAGCTTTTTCAGCTCGAAGCCGGCGCTTCGAACCAGCTCCGCGATCGGCCGGTTCAAATGGCAACCGCCGGTGAGCCTCCGCCAGGCCGGCGCCAGGCGATGCTGCCACTTTTGCACGCCGGGCTCCGACGACAAGCCGTGCTCGACGAACGTCAGCGTCCCGTCGCGTCTCAGCACGCGCTTCATTTCCTCGAGGGCACGATGCGGATCCGGAATCGTGCAGAGCGTCCACGTCGTGATTACCGTTTCGACGCTCTCGTCCGGCAGCGGGATGCTCTCCGCCGAGGCTTCGACGAAGCGCACAGGACGCGGTGCATTTCGGGCCTTGGGCTCCGCCATCGCAATGAGATTGGGATCCGGCTCGAGGGCGATGATCTCGGTCACGGCCGGCGGGTACAGGGCCAGGTTCAGCCCCGAGCCCGCGCCGATTTCGAGCGTCCTGCCTTTGGCACCGGCAACGGCCCGGTGGCGGTAGGGCCCGAGCCGCTTGCTTCGCATGCTGAGGTCGCAGAACCGCGGAAGCACGACGCTTCGATAAAAACCCATTGCACTCTCCGGAAGCCGACCCGATTCAGCGATGTGCTGGAGGCGTGCTTACCACGCCCGGACGCGACGGGCATCAAGCCTCGTCTCGAGCTCGCGCGACGAGCTTTTCCATCCTGACGTGGGGTATCCCTTGCTCGAGAAATTCCTCACCGACCGATGCGTAGCCGCATTTTACGTAAAACCCGACCGCGGTCGCGCGCGCATGCATCATCACCGTCTCGAAGCCCGCGTCGCGCGCAAGCGCTTCCGCCCGCTCGACCAATGCACGGCCGATCGAGCGGCCCTGTTTGTCCTCGGCCACCGCCATCCGCATGATGCGTGCGGTTCGCTCGTTCACCCTTCGAAGCAGGAGCGTACCGACGACACGGCCGCCTTCGACGGCGGCGAGATGCGTGTCCTCCCTCTCGCGCTCGAGGTCTTCGCGCGTGAAGTCGAGGCCGAGCGGCCGGCGCAGCAGCGCGCGGCGCAGCTCGGTGACCTCCTCGTAAAGAGGGCTGCCGAACGGCGCTTCCTGAATCACGACGGGTGAGACCGGATCCATGACTCGGAGTGACCTTCAGCCCGCCTAGGCGTTCCGCGAAGTTGCTCCTGACGGCTTTCCGGCAGACTCCGGACGAGCGCGCGCGACGAGCAACATGCCCGCGGCCGCCAGCACGACGCTGAAACCGAGGACCGACGCATAGGCCGCCGCCGGCGCACGCATCACCGCGGCGGCGAAAAGCGAGCCGCCGAGGGCCATGACCGCGGCCGTGAAGAGCGCGTCGCCGAGCTGCAGCGCCGAGGCATTCGCGCCCTGCTCCGACGGCGGCGACAGCTCCAGCAGAAGCACCGACAAGCTCGGGATCACCACACCCATGCCGAGCCCCGCGACGACCCAGCCGCTCATCGCCGCCGCTACCGGCATCTCCGGTATCAGCGCCAGCGCGGCGGCGATCACGCCGAGGGCGATGCACCCGAGGCCGACCCGCAGCACGCGCACCGGCGACGGATCGATCATACGGCCGCGATACCATGAGCCGAACGACCAGCCCAATGCACCGACGGTCAACATCAATCCGGCCGATGCCGGCGACATGCCGCGCTCGCGCGTGAGCAACAACGGCAGAAACGCTTCGGCGCTGAAGAATGCCGCGGACGCGATCGCGCGCAGCCCGATCACCGTCGGCAGTCCGCGGCCGGCCCGCAGGGAGCCCGGCGGCAGCACCTTCACCGCGCAGGCCACGAGCCCGATCAGCGCGACCGTGAGCAAGGGGAGCGCGCTCCATTCGCGGAGCTGACCGGCATAGTGCATCAGCAGAACGGCGGCGGCCGCGCCCACGGCCCATTCGATGCGATATGTCGGATGCGCGCCGGGCGCCGTTCGACGCGCCGGCAACGGCTTCAGGTCCCGCACCGCCGGCAGCACCAGGGCCGCCGCGAGCACGGCGAGCGGCGGCACCGAAAGAAACACCCAGCGCCATCCGAAGTGCTCCACGATCGTCCCGCTGATCGGCGGGCCGATCACGGCCGGCAGGACCCACGCGCCGGCGAACGCGGCGAAGATCCTCGCGTGCAGGCGGGAGTCGTAGGCCCGGCCGACGACGACGTAGAAGATCACCGCCATCAATCCGCCGCCGAAGCCCTGCACGATCCGGCCGACGAGCAAGACCCACATGGCCGGCGCCAGCCCCGCAACGATCAGACCGATCGCAAACCACGCCACGCCGTGCTGCAACGGCGCGTACGGCCCGCGCGCATCGGCCCAACGCCCGGCCGCGGCCATCCCGACCACGCTCGCAGCCAGCGTGCCGGCGAACGTCAGTGCATAAAGCGGCAATCCGTTCAACGCGATCGCCGTGGCCGGCATCGCGGTCGTGATCGCCAACGCCCCGAACGCGTAGAGCGCCATCAAAGCCACGGTGCCGATCGTCAGCGCTCGGTATCGGCGCGCAAGCAGACCTTCGACCGCGGGCTCGCCGTGATCGAGCGGCTCGGCATCGAAGGACGCGCGCTCCGGGTCCCGCAGCGCGGCCGCCGATCGTGTGCTCGAGTCGTTCACGCGGGGCTGCCTTCCCGGTGGCGGACGGCGGGCCGACCGAGTGGGTGCACGGGAGCGTTTCCGAGCGAATACGGCATGGATCGACGATTGACCCGAGACGAGGTGCGCGTCAGGATAAAACCTCAACCATAGTCGAGGTCAACTGCGAAATGTCCGCGCCGAAGGAGCTCACCGTCGGGCAAATGGCCGCCCGCAGCGGGGTCGCCGTTTCCACCCTGCACTTCTACGAGGCGAAGGGCCTCATTCGCAGTCATCGCACCTCGGGCAACCAGCGGCGCTATGCGCGCGAGACTTTGCGGCGGATCGCAATCATCCGCGTCGCCCGCCGCGTCGGCATCCCGCTCGCGATGGTCCGCGAAGCCCTCGCCACGCTGCCGGAGGGACGCGCACCCACGCGAAGCGACTGGGCCAGGCTGTCGGCACGGTGGCGGGCCGAGCTCGATGCGCGCATCGCGCAGCTCACGCAGCTGCGCGACACGCTCGACGATTGCATCGGCTGCGGATGTCTCTCGCTCGATCGCTGCAGCCTGGCGAACCCGGACGACGTGCTGGGTCGCCACGGCGCGGGTCCTCGGCGTTGGCAGCGGCGCCGTTCAGCGAAAGCGAGCGGCGCGTAGCGCCCCGCGCGCGGCGGCGGCGTGACGAACCGCCGCCCGTCCGGTGACCGGGATCCGTCGATACGCCGATCGCTTCGAGCCCGGCGCGCGGCGGCGCTTCCTGAGCCGGGCCACTGTCAGCAGCAGCAGGATCATCGGGACGCCGAGGGCGCCGCCTCCGCCGCCCTCGGCGTCCCGCGCCTGCACCTCGACGACGCGAGTCACCGTCGAGCGGTTTCCGGAGCTGTCGACGACCTCGTAAGTCACCGTGTACGAGCCGATGATGCCCGTGTCGACCGGATTGTCGACGACGATGCGATCGGTGAGATCGCCGTCGTCCGCGTCCGTCGCGGTCGCGCCGGGATCTTCATACGTGTCGCCCACGCTGAGCACGATCCGGGGTTCCCCGTTGAGCGTCAGGAGCGGTGCGCCGGCCGGCGCGCCGCGGAAACGGCCGCGGCCGTCGTTCAGAAAGATCGCGACGACGTCGCTGCCCGCCACGGCGACGTCGAGAATCCCGTCGCCGTCGAACGATCCGGCGGCGCCACGGCTCGCGGCCCTGCCCACGAAGTCGGACCGCGGCGTGAACGCGGTCCCGTCGTTCGCATAGAGCCGATGCGCGCCGGCCGCGCCGATCGTGACGACGTCGCTGCGTCCGTCGGCATCGAAGTCGCCGAGTAGCACATCCGCCGTCGCGGCCTCGCCGAGGCTCGCGGCGAGCGAGAAGGACGGCGCGCCGGCGGAGGCGTTCCGAAACACGAGATCGGCGTCTTCGCTTCGCCCGAACGCAAGGTCGGCGGCCCCGTCCGCGTCGACGTCCGTCGCCGCGACGGACACGGCCGGCCCGGTCTCGAGCACGGCCGTGCTCGCGAAGCCCGCGTCGCCGCGGCCGTACACCTCGGCGTCACCGTCCGCGTTCGCGAAGACGAGCTCGGCTGGGTTGTCGCCGTCGACATCGACCGCGACGACCGCGGCGCTCGGTCCTGCGCCGACGTCCTCGCCCGCGGCGAACTGCCGGCTGCCGAGGTTGCGGTGCACGACGTTCGTGCCGTCGTTCGCGAACGCGACGTCGAGCATGCCGTCGCCGTCGAAGTCGCCGATGTCCACCGCGTTGCTGCCTTCCTCCGAAGCTTCGAGCGTCGTCATCTCGAAGCCGGCCGCTCCGTTGTTGAAGAGAACGTGGTTCGGTCCCTCCGAATTCGCGAGCGCGAGATCCGCGTTGCCGTCGCCGTCGAGATCGCCGGCCGCGATTCCCGTCGACGGCGAAGCGTCGTCCGCGCTCAGCGGCACGCTGCTGAACGACCCGGCCCCGCCGCCGTCGGGATCCGCGGCGTTCAGGAAAACCAGCGTCGCTTCGCCGGCGCCGGTGGCGACCGCGAGATCGTCGCGCCCGTCGCCGTCGAAATCGTCGACCGCGACGTCCGCGGCTCCGGGCGCCGAGAGCTCCTGCGAAGGACCGCCGCTCGGCGCCTCGGCGACGCTCAGAACGACTCGGGCTTCGTCGTTGCCCGGCGCATGATCCACCGGCTGCGAATCGGCGATCGAAACCTTCGAGACCGCCGCGATCTCGCCCGGCTCGCTCGCGCTGCCCGCGATCTCGACGGATGCGGCCTCGCCCGCCGGCAGCGGCGCCCATCGGCACGTGACGACGACGCCGTCGTCGCGCGGCGCGCGCGAGCAGGCCGCGTCGCCGATCTCGTCGACGAGCAGCGGCGCATCGCCGGAGATCTCGATCTCGAGGACGACGTTCGCGACGTCGGCGTCGCCGTGGTTGCGGACGCCGGCAGTCCACACGGCCGCGTCGTCGACGGACACGGGATTCGGCGACGCCGCGAGCAACGCCTCGAGGTCCGCGGTGAGCTCGTTCGTTGCGGACGGGGCTACGGTGATCGAGAACGACTGCTCGTCGAGTCCGCCGCCGGCCTCGGCCCTCACCACGACCCGATGCTCGCCCGCGTCCTCGGGCCGCGGCGTGCCGAAGATCGTGTCTTCGCCGTCGAACCGGAGCCATGACGGCAACTCGATCGCGGCGAAGCGAAGGTCGTCGCCGGCTTTGTGCTCGTCGTCGTCGCGGTCGCTACCGCGGTGGCGGCCTCGACCGCGGTCGCGGCCGGGGCCGCGATCGCCGTCCCGATCGTCGTCGTGGCCGCGGCCGCGGCGGCCGCGAGTGTCGCGGTTGCCGCCGTCGTCATCGGCGTCGGCATCGTCGCCTTCGCCGGCATCGTCTCCGTCGTCGGCATCGTCCCCGCGTCCATCCCCGGCACCGGCATCTCCGCCGTCGGTGCCGCCGACATCGTCACCCGTACCGTTCCCAGTGCCGTCGCCGTCGGTGCCGCTGCCGTCGTTGTCGGCACCGTTGTTATCGTCGCGGTCATCGTCGTCGCCGGAGTCATCGCCAGAGCCGCCGTCGCCGCCGCCGGCATCACCGGTGTCGTCACCGCGACTGGTGCCGTCGTCGTCACGATCACCGTCGCCGTCACCGTCCGCGCCGTCGTCGACGGCGGTCATCCGGTAAACGTATCGTTCTCCGACGGTGGCGTCGTTCGGCGGCCGGCTTGTAAAGACCGGATCGGCCATCAGCAGGGCGGGGATCAGCGCTCCGATCGCGGCGACCCCGGCGACGAAGCCGCTCGACGCGGCGACCCGCGCGCGGCCGGGCATCATGAGACCCCGAGGCAAGCGGGCTCCGAGGAGCGCACGCGCGATCAAGCGGTCGAGGCGACCCGTTACCGGGCCGCCCCCGTCGAGCGGTGCAACGTCCATCGCAAGGGCGAGAGCCGGCAAGAACCGTGCCACGAAACGACGGACGGGTCGCTGGAGCTGTTGCGGCGGCCTTGTCGAAACGCGACGACGGCAATCGACCAAGGCCGAACGGTTGCTCCGGCTGCTGCATGTTCGTGGATCAAATCGGCCACCTCGCCCACCTGCATGCGCGCGACACCTCTTTCGTGCTCGTGTCCCGCGCGCCGATCGCGAAGCTCGAGCCGTTCCGCAAGCGCATGGGCTGGACGATTCCGTGGTACTCGTCCGCCGGCAGCAGCTTCAATCACGACTTCGGCGTCGGCCCGGAGCGTCCCGACCCGAACCTGCATCAGGACGGCGAGGTGTTCGGCCTGAGCGTGTTTCTGCACGACGACGGACAGGTCTATCGCACCTACTTCACGAACGGACGCGGCGTCGAAGCGCTCGGGAGCGTATGGACTTTTCTCGACCTGACGCCGCTCGGGCGGCAGGAGACGTGGGAGGATTCGCCCGCCGGCTACCCGCAGACTCCGCCGTACGAGTGGTGGCGGCGACACGACGAGTACGGAGACGACTGACGGGCTCGGGCCGGCCTCGAAGGACGGTCGATTCACGCTCCGCGCCGGCTTAGCGTCCCTCGAGCCGGCCGCCGGGCCTGCGAGCGCGAGACCGCGCACCCGGCCGCAAGCACCTGCCCGCGGGCCGTCCAAGGGCAAAGGCGGCCGCCAGGGTGCCAGGTGCTGCGAATGATGGGACAATGGGCCCATGTCCTTCAGCCTCCTGCTCGTGATGTTCGTGACCGCGGCCGCCGTATCGGCGGCCGTCGCGTATCTGTTCGACCGGCCGATCCGGCGCATCCCGATGCGAATCGGACCGGACGAGCCGAGCTCGGCTGGGCATCGCCACATCGAGTTCGCCGCGTTCGTCGCCGGCGTTTCCGGCGGTGCCGCTTTACCAGCTCGCAGAGGCGCAACAGGGTAGGAGGAACGAGACGCATGAGTCGCGTACAGCGCGCGCTTGCCCGGCGCGAACGGTTGAGGCGGTTCCGCGATCGCGTGTGGGTCGTTTTCGCGGCCGCCGGCTCCGCGGCGCTGCTCGGCTGGAGCATGACCGCGCTCCAATTCTCGACCGGCGTGCGGCCGCGCTGGTGGGCCATGACGGTCTACGTGCTGATCGGGATCGTGTTCACGTACCTCGCGATCCGCGCGTTCCGCGCGGGAATGCGCGTGTCGCGGCGCATGGACACCCAAGCTCTCGACCTTTCCGACGAGCGCGAAGAGCCGCTCGGGTCGATTTGGGACGAAATCATGCGCGCCGGGGCCAAGAAGAGAAAGGACACGAAAGGGCGTCTGACGTAAAAGGGGCCCGAAGCAAAAAAGGTGTCAGACACCTTTTCTCGAGAAAAAGGTGTCAGACACCTTTTTTGCTTGACACCCCGTCGCTCTCGATGAAGCGCTCGGTCAGGGCCGAGTAGGCGTCGATCCGCCGGTCGCGGAAGAACGGCCAGCCGACCCGGAACGCCTCCATGTCGCTCAGGTCGACGCTCTCGACGAGCACGGCCTCGGCGTCGGCCGGCGCCCGGGCGAGCACGCGGCCGTCCGGCGCCGCGACGAAGCTCTGCCCCCAGAACTCGATGCCGCCGCCGGGCGCGGGCTCGAAGCCGACGCGGTTGACCGATACCACGAAGCAGCCGTTCGCGATCGCGTGGCTGCGCTGCATCGTCTCCCAGGCCTCGTGCTGGCGCGCGCCGTACTCGGCCTTCTCCTCGGGATGCCATCCGATCGCGGTCGGGTAGATCAGAAGCTCGGCGCCGCGAAGCGCCGTGAGGCGCGCGGCCTCCGGATACCACTGGTCCCAGCAGACGAGCACGCCGAGCTGCGCGGCGGCCGTCTCGAAAGTCCTGAAGCCGAGATCGCCCGGCGTGAAGTAGAACTTCTCGTAGTAGCGGGGATCGTCGGGAATGTGCATCTTGCGGTACTTGCCGACGTAACCCCGGGCTCCGTCCAAGACGGCCGCCGTGTTGTGATAGAGCCCCGGCGCGCGGCGCTCGAACAGGCTCGCGACGATCGTCACGCCGAGCTCGCGGGCGACGGCGGCGAGCCGATCGGTCGTCGGCCCCGGCACCGGCTCCGCCAGCGCAAAGTGGGCGGCGTCCTCGCTCTGGCAGAAGTAACGGGATCGGAAGAGCTCGGGCAGCACGATCAGCTTCGCGCCTCGGCGGGCCGCGTCGCGGATGAAGCCCTCGGCGCGCGCGAGATTCTCGTCCGGCGACTCCGACATCGCCATCTGCACGAGACCGACCGCAAGCGGCCTCGCCTGCGCGCCCGCGCTCACGCCCGCTCCGCCTTGCGTACGGGCGCCGCGGCGCTCATACGCGGTGCTCCTCCCTGCCCATGTCGCGCGAGTCGCAGTACGTGTTCGCCGCGAACGTCGCCATGTACTGATCGAGGATCTCCATGCCCTGCGTCGGACGCACGACGCCCGCCTGGATCTTCGCGCGCACGAGCTCGCTCATCCTGCGGTGCAGGTCGTTCGGGAAATACTGCACCTGAGCCAGCATGTCCTGGATCGCCGTGCCCGGGATGATCTTCTCGATCCAGAAGCTGCCCGGCTCCTCGGCGTCCGCATACACGTGCGCCTCGGCCACGCGACCGAAGAGGTTGTGGGCGTCGCCGACGATGTCCTCGTATGCGCCCATCAAAAAGAAGCCGAGATAGTACGGCTGCCCGGGGTTCAGCTTGTGCAACGGCAGGAAGCGGTTGTCGGGATAGCTCGACACGTAGTGGCTCACCTTGCCGTCCGAGTCGCAGGTGAGATCGACGAGCAGGCCGCGCCGCTTCGGCTCCTCGTCCAGACGGTCGATCGGCATGATCGGGAACGGCTGGCCGATCGCCCAATGGTCGAGCATCGACTGGAAGACGGAAAAGTTGCAAAGATAAAGATCCGTGAGCGCCGCCTCGAGCTCGGCGATCTCCGGCGCCGCCTCGAGCTCCTCGTCCTGCTTCGCGGCCTTCAGCAGCCGGTTGCAGACGCGCCAGTAGAGCGCCTCGGCGAGCGCGCGCTGCTCGAGCGAAAGGTAGCCGAGCGTGAACAGCGTCCCGACCTCGTCCAGACGCTCCTTCGCGTCGTGGAACGCCTCGAGCAGCTCGCCCGGCTTCCTGATCTCGGGAAGGTCATCCAGAATCCGCGCGAGAGCCTGCACCGACTCCTCGACGTCGTCCGGCACGGTGAGCTGCTGCGAGGAGTCGTCCTTCGCCTGCGCGCCGATCACCGGAACGATCAGCATCGAGTGGTGCGCCGTGAGAGCGCGCCCGCTTTCGGTGACGAGGATCGGCATCGGCACCTCGTTCGCGTCGCAGACCTCCTTCACGGTGAAGACGACCGCGTTCGCGTACTCCTGCAGGCTGTAGTTGATGCCTGCATCCTCCTCGTAGTGCCCCTTGTCGTAGTTCACGCCGAGGCCGCCGCCCACGTCGAGGTACTTGAGATCGATGCCGCGGCGGATCAGCGCCGCGTAAATCTGCGTGACCTCCTTCGTTGCCTGCTTCAGCACCTGAATGTCGGCGATCTGACTGCCGATGTGGCAGTGCAGGAGCACGAGCCTGTCGGTGAGCCCGCTCGCCTCGAGCTCGCCGACGAGGCGCACGAGCTCGGTAATCGTCAAGCCGAACTTCGAGTTCGCACCGGACGACTCCGACCAGCGGCCCGAGCCGCGCGTCAACAGCCTCACGCGCACTCCGAGCTTCGGCGGGAAACCCTTGCTCGCCCCGAGATCCATAAGGTCCGTGAACTCCGAGTACTTCTCGATCACCGGCACGACGTTCTGGCCGAGGCGCTGGCCGTTGATCATCAGGGAAAGCATCGTCCGGTCCTTGACGCCGTTGCAGACGAGGAGCGTGTCGTTGTCGACGTGCGGCAGCGTGGCGAGAAGCTCCGCTTTCGATCCGCACTCGAGCCCCATCCCGTAGGGCCTGCCGGCGTCCAGCAGCTCGTCGACGACCTCGTGCAGCTGGTTCACCTTGATCGGGTAGATGCCCCGGTACTCGTTCTGGTAGCCGGACTCGGCGATCGCCTCGCGGAACGCCTCGTTGATGCGCTTCACCTGCGCGCGCAGCACGTCCTGGAACCGGATCAGGATCGGGAACTTCACGCCGCGGCGGCGCAGCTCGGCGACGATCGCGACGACGTCCATCGTGGTCGACGCCGCGTCGAGCGCCCGCACGGCGACGTGGCCGTGCTCGTTGATGAAGAAGTACGGCTCCCCCCAGCTCGTGATCCGATAGAGGTCCGCCGTATCGTCGATCGACCAGCCGGGCTCGGCCTGCAAAGGCGCCGCTTCGGGACGGGATGCCATCGGCCCTACTCCCCGAGAACGTAGGCGAAGATCAACGGCGCGACGATCGTCGCGTCGGACTCGATGATGAACTTCGGCGTGTCGGCAGAGAGCTTGCCCCACGTGATCTTCTCGTTCGGCACGGCGCCCGAATAGGAGCCGTAGCTCGTCGTGGAGTCGCTGATCTGGCAGAAATAGCCCCACTTCGGCACGTCGTCCATCTGCAGATCCTGCTCGAGCATCGGCACCACGCAGATCGGAAAGTCGCCGGCGATGCCTCCTCCGATCTGGAAGAAGCCGATCGGCGTGTCCCACGCGACCGCCTGATACCACTCCGCGAGCCTGATCATGTACTCGATTCCCGAACGTATGGTCCCGACGTTCTCGACGTGACCCGCGATGCAGTGGGCCGCGTACATGTTGCCGAGGGTCGAATCCTCCCAACCGGGCACGAACAGCGGAAGCTCCGCCTCGCACGCGGCCACCAGCCAGCTGTCCGCCGGGTCGATCTGATAGAACGGCTCGAGCTCGCCCGCGCGCAGCGCCGCGTACATGAATTCGTGGGGCAGATACCGCTCGCCCGCGGCATCGGCCGCCTGCCAGCGCCGCAGCATCACCTTCTCGATGCGGCGCATGGCCTCGTGCTCGGGAATGCACGTGTCCGTCACACGGTTCAGATTCTGCTCGAGCAGCGCTTCCTCCTGCTCCGGCGAGAGGTGACGGTAGTGCGGGATCCGGACGTAATGGTCGTGAGCGACGAGATTGAAAAGATCCTCCTCGAGATTCGCTCCCGTGCACGAGATGCCGTGGATCTTGCCGCGGCGAATCATCTCAGCGAGCGACAAGCCGAGCTCCGCCGTGCTCATCGCGCCGGCCAACGTCACGAGCATCTTGCCGCCCGAGTCGATGTGCCGGGCGTAGGCGCGGGCCGCGTCCACGAGCGCCGCGCTGTTGAAGTGGCGGTAGTGGTGCTCAATAAAAGCGGAAATGGCGCCCATGGCGTGATCTCCAGGCGAGGGCTCGTGAGGGAAATCCAACAAGGTTAGGGAATCGGCGGACCTGCGACAATAGCGCGGGGCGGCGAGGAAACGGCGGGGACCTGCTGAGTCAGGCAATGCAGCGCGCCGAGGCCGGCGACGAGCGCGCGGCAATCGATCGGCACCACGCGCCGGTCCGGGAAACAGCCGGCGATCACATCGCGCGCGGTCTCGTCCTGCGGGCACGCGAAGACTGGCAGCAGCACGAGCCCGTTCGCGACGTAGAAGTTCGCGTAGCTCGCCGGCAGCCGCTCCCCGGCGTTGAATTGGGGCTCGGGCATCGGCAGCTCGACGACCTCGAGCGGACGGCCGCCGATCTCGACGGCGGCGAGCCGCTCGAGGTTCGCGGCGAGCGGCGCATGGTTCGGATCGCGGCGGTTCGGCTCGACCGCCGTCACGACCCGGCGCTCCGCGACGAAGCGGGTCAAGTCGTCAATGTGGCCGTCCGTATCGTCGCCGACGATGCCGTCGCCGAGCCAGACGATCTGCTCGACGCCGAAGGCTTCCTTCAATACGCGCTCGATGTCGCCGCGGCCGAGTGTCGGATTACGGTTCGGGTTCAGCAGGCACTGCTCCGTCGTCAGCAGCGCCCCGGCGCCGTTCACGTCGATCGAGCCGCCCTCGAGCACGACGTTCCGCGCGGAGCGCGGCACGCCGAGCGCCTCGGCCATACGCTGCGCCGCGGCGCGGTCGAGATCGTACGGCGGATACTTTCCGCCCCACGCGTTGTAGTCGAAGTCGAGCGCGAGCAGCGGAACGCGGCCGGGCCGCGTGACGAAGATGGGGCCGTGATCGCGCACCCATGCGTCGTTCGTCGGGATGCGGAAGAAGCGGACGCGGTCCGGCGGTGCAAGCGGCGCGAGCAGACGTCGGACGTGCGCCTCGTGCTCGGCGTCGAGCACATTGATGTATACGAGCTCGGTCTCCGCGAGCGCCGCGGCCGCCTGGGCCATCGCCGGCTCCACACGGTCGAAGCAGCCGGGCCAAGTGTCGCGGTTGTGCGGCCACGACAGCCACGTGGCCGCGTGCGGGGCCCATTCGGCCGGCATTCGGTAGCGCGCGTCGGCAGCGTTCGAATCTGGGTGCGAATTCAACGTCGGCTCCGTCCGATGGCGGTCGCCGCGGGCGCGGCGAACGTATTCTCGCGCGGCGGGCGCGCGCGAAGGGGCGCCATCATACTCCGCGCCCGTCGCGGCACAAGGCGCGCCGAGCCTGTATCATGACGCCATGAACGGAAAGGAACGGCACGCGGCAACCGGCCGGCGGCGCAAGCCCCGGCGCCGGGCGGCACGCGTTCTCGCGGGCGCGCTGGCGGTCGCGGCGGCGGCGTTCGCCGGCACGGCCGCGGCGCAGATCGAGCCCGCTCAAGGCAAGCTGCTCGTCGCGACGCCGGAGATCGGCGACCCGAGCTGGGCCGAGACCGTCATGCTGCTGCTGCACTACGACGAGAACGGCGCTCTCGGCATCGCGATCAACCGGCCGACGTGGGTCACGCCGCAGCAAGTGGAGCCGGAGCTCGGCGACGTCGAAGGCTACGGCACCGTCTATCGCGGCGGGCCGATCGCGCCGACGCAGATGATCTTTCTCGTGCGCGATCCCTCCCTCGAGACGCTCGAGGCCACGCCGATTCTCGACGGCGTCTACGCAAGCGGCGACCTGCAGGCGCTTTCGCAGCTCGCGCCCGCGGCCGGCCCCGGCCGCCTGCGGCTCTATGCCGGGCACGCGGAATGGCTCGCCGGGCAGCTCGAGCGCGAGATCGCGGACGGGCGCTGGACCGTGGTGAACGGCAGCGCGGACCGGATCTTCTCGGCCGAGCCGGAACGGCTCTGGAAGGAGCTTTCGTCGGGCGGCGAGGAGCTGCTCGTCCGCCGCGTCAACCCGTTGCGGCGATAGGACCCTTCGGCAGCTTCGACAGGTCGGCGTTCACGTAGACCTCGCTCACGTCGCCCCGCTTCGCGATCGCGACCGCCTTGTCGAGCGCCTCCTTCGGGCCGAGCTCCATGTCCGCGATCAGATCCTTCACGATGTAGCCCGTCCGAGCGGGCCGGGCCATCGCCAACGACGCGAGCGTGCGGGGCTTCTCACCGGGAGGGGCGACGCGCCAGAGACGAAGGAAAAGGGCCGGGCCTTTCAGCGGCGAGGTCGGCGTGCCCTGGATCACCCGCACTCCGTCCTTCATCACCATCGAACCCTGAGGCATTGCCGTCGCTTCCGAGGACTGGAGAGGCCGTCCCTGGCCGAAGCGAAGTATGCCGGCGCGCGCGTCCGGATTCTGCGACGCAGCGCACGGACTTTCCGCCTCGGAAAAAGGTGTCCGGGAAAAGATGTCAGACACGATTTTTGCGGAAAAGGTGTCTGACACCATTTCTCAGTCCCGGAAATGGTGTCAGACACGATTTCTCGGAGAAAGGTGTCTTCAGGTCGCGACGGTGCGGATCTTGCAGTTGCCGCCTTCGCCTTCCTCGAGCTCGATCAGGCCTTCGCGCTGGGCGTGGGCGAGGAGGTCCGAGAAGCTGCGGTAGCCGTAGTAGCTCTCGGCGAAGTCGGGATACACGCGCTTCAGCGCCTTCTTCACGACCGAGCCCCAAACCGGGTCGTACTCCTCCTCGAGAGAGGCGACCGTCGTCGTGAGCCGCTCGAACGCTTCGCGCTGCTTCTCCGAGACTTCCTTCGCGCTGCGGCGGCGCGGGCGCTTGTGCTCGGCGATCAGGTTGTCGTAGTAGATGAACTCGTCGCAGCTGGACGCGAGAAGGTCCGACGTCGAGCTGCGGACCCCGCAACCGATCACACGCTTGTCGTTCTCCTTGAGCTTCGACACGAGCGGCGAGAAATCGCTGTCGCCGGTGAGCAGCGCGAACGTGTCGATGTGCGACTTCGAGTAGCAGAGGTCGATGGCGTCGACCACCATCCGGATGTCGGCGCTGTTCTTGCCGCTCGCCGAGGAATGGGGGATGTCGATCATCTCGAAGCCGAGCATGTGGAACTCGCGCATGAACTTTTGGAACCGATTCCAGTCGGAGTACGCCCGCTTGAACACGATGCGGCCGCGCTCGAGCAGCCGCTTCATGACGGGATCCATCTGGAACCGGCCCTTGTTGCTCTGCTCGGCGCCGAGCGCGAGGTTCTCGAAGTCCACGAAGACGGCGATCGAGAGCTCGGTGTGGGAAGTGTCTATGGGCATCAACGAACCTTCGGGGTGGATGAACGGCGCATGGGGGGTGTCCGCGGCATCTTCGGCGATCGGACCTTGCCGGCGCAAGGCATTGCCCGCAGCTCGTCGACGGCCCTGCCGAGCGCCGCGGCGATCGTCTTCACGTGAGCCGTCCACGCGGGGTCGGTCACGAGACGCTGGTTGACCTCGAGCTCGAGGCCCGCATAGGCCGCATCCGCGAACCGCCGACGCAGGTGCGTCGTGAGCCCGTCGGCGACGCCGCGATACGGATAATTGCGGCGGACCGACCACGCGGGCGCCGCCTTGCGCAGCGCGCTCCGCCACGCGGCGGCGAAGCTCGCCTCGGCCGGGCGGCGGGGGTCGAACAGCAGGCCGATCTCGGCCTTCCGTTCGACGCCGTCGAGCACCGGCACGAAGCTGTGCGACGAGACGTGCAGCAGGAAGCGGCCCGCGCCGGCCGCCGCTGCGACGACCGACTCGACCGCTTGCCGGTACGGCGCGTAGTGATCGGCGAGGAGCGTGCGCTTGCGCTCCGGCGGGAGGCCGCGCGTGAGCTCCGAGAAGAGCCGGGGATGTCGGGGTGACCGGTTCAAGTCCACGAGCAGCCGCGTGGTCTCGGCGGCGATCAGCCGCGCGCCGAGCCGTGCCGCGAGCGCACGCGCGACGTCGAGCGCCCCGGCGTCGAAGCCGCGATGCGACTCGAGCAGCTCCGCTGCCCCGGCGAAGAGCGGCGCGTATTCCTCCGGCACGCGGTTCCCGCCGTGCTCGCATGTCACGAGCAGCTCGAGGCCGGCGCGCGCCGGCGGCGCGCCTTTCGTCGTGCGCTCGCCCTCCGGCGTCGGCCCGCGGCCGGTCACGGACCGAACGGGCGGCCGGCCGCCAGCGCGTCGCAGAGGTCGCGATAGACGCGCTCGAGGTCGGCACGCGACGGCACGATCGTCCCGAGCGCGCGGCGGATGCGCGTCGCGAGCGTGCCGTGGCGGAGGTAATGCTCGAGAACCCGCTCGTCCGCGGCGCCGAGCGCGCCGTCGGCCGCCGCCGTATCGATCAGATGCTCCCAGACCTTCGCGAGCCGCTCCCCGGCGCGCGGCAGGCCGAGCGCGGCGAGGTAGCGGCGGTCGCCGATCTCCGCGTCCTCGGCGTCGCGCGTGACGCGATCGAGGAGCTGCGCGAGCGGGCGCGTCTCCCAGCGCTGCAGCGACGCGAGATCCGTCCAGCGCTCCTCGCACAGGCTCTTCAGCGTGGCGGCGATCACGGCCGCGTACGCGACGTCGACCGCCGGGCACTCCTGCACGTCGAGCACGCGGATCTCGATCGCCATCCGCTCGAAGCGCGCGATCGCGCCCCGCGCGTTGACCCATTCGTGGCGCAGCACGCCGTCCGGGTCGTGCGGGGCGAGGTCCGCGTAGAGCCGCTCGAGCAGACGCTCCTGATACTCGCCGATCGAATAGATCGGCTCCGGGATCACGTCTCCGGTGATCGACGGGATCTTCGCGCAGTTGCCGCGATAAGCGACGAGGCGGTTGTCCGCGATGCCGGTCAGCGCGCCTTCGATCGCCGGCGAGCTCGCCGCGAGCCCAGGCAAGATCGGCAGCAGCAACCGGATCGAGGCGTGCAGCCGGGCGAACTCCTCGTCGTTCGCGAACGGCAGGTTCAGATGTGCGCTCTGCAGGTTCGCCCAGCCGTGCCCCTTGCAGCCGAAGATGCGGTCGAACGTCTCGTAGATCGTGCGCGAGCCGTGCGGCCAGAGGCGCACGCCCGCCGGGTCCATCCATGGGTGCATGGCCGTCGGCATCAGGCGCAGACCGTCGCGCTCGAGCGCGTCGCCGGCGATCCGCACGTTGGCCTGGAACGCATCCGCGAGGCCCGCGAGCGAGCGGCGCGGCCCGTTGCACTTCAGCTCGATCACGTGCAGCGCGAGCTCGTTGTTCCAGGCGATCTCGCCGTTCTCGTGCTCGTCGGTGAGCTCGCCGGCGACGGCCTCGAGCAGCCGGTCCGCGGCCGGCTCGACGTCGAGCGTCTCCGCCGACACGATCATGTACTCGAGCTCGATGCCGTAGGCCTCGAAGAGGCCGAGCGGCTTACTGGGAGTTTCGGGGTTGCTTGGCGGCATCGACCCGCGCCTTGAAAACTTTCATGATCTGCGCATAGAGCTCGTCGCCGAGCACGAGATCCTCCACGCCGTGGTCGAGGTTCGGGTTGTCGTTGACCTCGATCAGCACGCACCTGCCGTTCACGCTCTTGATGTCGACGCCGTAAAGGCCGTCGCCGATCGCGTTCGCGGTCTTGACGGCGAGGTCGACGACCTCCCGGGGCACCTCCTCCACCGGCAGCGTCTCCGAGTCGCCCTCCTTCGAGCGCTTCGCCCCGTGGTGGTAGATCTGCCAGTGGCCGCGCGCCATGTAGTAGCGGCACGCGTAGAGCGGCTTGCGGTCGAGCACGCCGATGCGCCAATCGAACTCCGTCGGCACGAAGGACTGCACGACCACGAGGTCGCTGCGCGACAGCAGCTTCTGGAGACCCGCGGCCAGCTGCTCGCGCGTTTCCGCGCGGAACACCCCTTCCGAGAACGCGCTGTCCGGCTGCTTCAGCACGCACGGCAGGCCGAGCTCGGCGATCACGTCATCGGGCTTCGGGCTGCCGACGACCATCGTCGGCGGAATCGGGAGATTGAGCCGCCTCGCGAGCTCGAAGAGATAGACCTTGTTGCCGCAGCGGATGATCGACTCCGGGTCGTCGATCACGACGAGGCCCTCGCCCCGCGCCCGGCTCGCAAACCGATACGTGTGGTGATTCACGTTCGTCGTCTCGCGAATGAAGAGCGCGTCGAACTCGGCGAGCCGGCCGTAGTCGTCGCGCGAGAGGAAGGCGACGTCGAAGCCGTTCGCGCGGGCCGCGCGCTCGATCCGCTTCAGCGCTTCACGGTTCGACGGCGGCGAGCGCTCGTCCTCGTTCACGAGAATCGCGAGGTCGTGCTCGTACTGCACGCCTCGGCCGGCCCGGCCGGCCGGGCCGCGCCGCGCGAAGTGCTCCTCGATCACATGGTGCACGAACTCGCGGTGCGTGGCCGGAATATCGCCTACCGGGATCGGGGTGAGGCTCGCGAGCCGCCAGCGGGTGCCTTTTACGAACGTCGCCCGCATCAGCGGCACCGGGAACAGATTGAACAGCGCGCGGCTGAGGCGCGAATGCCGCTCCGCCAGGTTGCGGCCGAAGTAGATGCTGAGCTCGAAGCGCTTCGAGACGATGTCGTGCAGCGAGCGCTGAATCAGCTCCTCCAGATCGTCCGCCGGGCGGATCAGAGAGCGCGACTTCATGTCCTGAATCGTCGTCACGCTCGGCATCGCACGGTGCCGCCGCGCCGTCGCGAGCAGCGAGACGTAGTAGCCGACGCTCTGGTAGCGGTACGAATCGCAGAGGTTGAAGACGCGCAGGCGACGCCGCTCGCTGAATCGCGGATCGCGAAGGTAGTCGTCCGCGGCCACCACCTCGGCCGAGCGGATCGCGAGCGGCCACTCCGCCGGATCGTCGACGATGATCAGAGCCGTCATTATTCCGGCGTACGCGCGGACCCGGGCTTCGGCTCGATGACGAGCAGATTGGCGTCGTAGGTCATGATGCCGAGCAGCACGGCGTTGATCAGGCGATGGATGCGCACGGCGTAGTAGCCGGCACGCGCGAACGGATTGCTCGGGTAAGGATCGGCGACGAGCACCTCCCGCGTCTCCGGGCGATAGCCCGTCAGCACGACGAAATGCCCGACCGGCTCGCCCCGGACGTCGTCATCCTCGTTCGTCTCCGGCAAGTCTCGGATGGAGCGGTACAGATAGGTGGCGCTCAATCCCGTGATCAGCGGGATACCACGCTTCAGTAGACGGCGCAACAGCCTGGGCTCGAGGTCGCGCAACCGCAGCCGTCCGCCGCGATCGAGAAACTCGTCGTAGCCGCGAGTCGCGAGCTGCAGCTTCGGATCGTGCTTCGCCTCGGCCTGCGCACGCAGCTTCTCGCGCACGGCGGCCGGCTTCAGCGTGAACCACGTCGGATCGAAGAGACGGAGGTTGTAAGTGTAGAGCGTGACGCGGTAGCCGCGAGACAGAGCATGGTTCGCGAGGAACACGTCGAGCGTGCCGCCGGCGTCGAGCATCCGCACGTCGGCCGAGATCTCGGCGAGGCTGATCGCATCGCCGTAGTAACGATAGACGCCGTGCAGGCACGCCGGGCCGCACGTGACGTCGTCCGGCTGCGGATCGACGATCAGGCCGAGACCGGGCTCGGTCAGCGGCCGCGCGGCCGGCCGCCGGCGCGGCCCGTCAGGCGCCTTCGTCACGCCGCGCGCCGAGCGGCGCCGGACGAGCGCCTTGCGGCGCCGTCCTGACGACGCCTGCGGAAGGTCCACGGGGGAAGCGCGCGAGCGTCAGAGCCGCGTATCGAAATCCTCGAAATCCTCGTTGTCGTAGTCGTCCCAATCGGACAGCTGCTCGCGCAACGTTCGTTGCTCGTTCCGCAGCTCCACCCGCTGTCGCGCGGGCAAACGGCGGCGAGAGGCTTGCGTCTCGGGATCCAAACCCTCCTGATCGAGATAGAAGTCCTCGAGGTCGCCATCGTCGTCGCCCGTGAAAAACGGAAGATCGTTGAACTCGTCACCGGCTCCCGACTTGGACTTACGCATCTAACGCTCCTTGACGCCATCCAATGCACGAAGGATTCCGTCGCCTTAGACAGCGGATCGGCCGAGGTGGTTTTCGCGCCGGGAGGTACAACCGACACGACACCGAAGGCCGGCCGGCCGCTTCGCGATGATCCGTCGAGCGGCGCCACTATCGGGCGGTTCCGGGGCGGTGTCAAGAAAGATAATGCGTTCTCAGACAATAGCTTAAAAAGCCTCTCGATCGAGGTGCTTGCACAGGACGAACTTGTGATCGCCGTCCGCGTAGAAGTCCGGAAACACGGCGGCGCGGCGGTACCCGGCGCGACGGTAAAACCTGCGCGTACGCGCGTAACTCTCGCGCGACGACGTCTCGACGTAGAGACGCCGTCCGCCGCGTTCGCGCACCGCGGCTTCGGCCAGCTCGAGCAGCCGGCGGCCGAGCCCGAGACGCTGGACGGCCGGGTCGACGACGATCCAGTAGAGGTCATAGCTTGCCGCCGTCATCGGCACCGGCCCCCATGCCGCGTACCCGACCGGCGCCCCATCGAGATCGGCGAACGCGAAGAAGTAGCCGCTCTTGCGGCCCGCGCGCAGCCGCTCGGAGACGAGCTCGGCCGCGACCGCCTGCTCCGCGTCCGTGAAGACGCCGGTCTTGCGCGCGAGCGCGCGCACGGCGGCGACGTCCGTGCGGCGCGGCGATCTCCGCAAGCGAATGCCGGGGGACGAGCGAAGCGCGGCAGCCCGGGCGGCCGCGTCCAGTCCTGCGGTCAATGCGCGCCTTGCCATAGACCGTCGAAGAAATTGCGGGCATTGACGCCGAGCGTTCGCGTCCGGTAGCCGCCTTCCTGCACGACGAGCGTCGGCAGCCCGAGCCGGCCGATCAGCCTCCCGTTTTCCTTCAGGTCCTTCGCACCGAGCAGCCAGGAGCCGGTGGGGTCGCCGCGCACGATGTCGAGGCCGAGCGACAAGACGAGAAACGCGGGCGCGAACTTGCGGATCCGCGCAAGTGCGCGCTCTAGCGCCGGCCGGTAGTGCTCCGCGCCGATCGACTCGGGCAGCGGCAAGTTCACGTTGAAGCCCCGCCCCGCGCCTTCCCCGGTCTCGTCCTCGTAGCCCGAGAAGTACGGATACGTGAAGCGGGGATGGCCGTGGATCGAAATGGTCAGCACGTCGTCCCGGTCGTAGAAGATGTCCTGCGTGCCGTTACCGTGATGATAATCGACGTCGAGAATCGCGACCCGGCCGTTGCCGCTCAGAAAATGGGCCGCGACCGCGGCCGAGTTGAAGTAGCAGAAGCCGCCGAAGCTCGCCCGCTCCGCGTGGTGACCGGGCGGGCGCACGAGCGCGTACGCAAGACGCCGGCCGTCCAGAATCAGCTGCGCGGCGGTGAGCGCGCAGTCGACCGCGCGGACCGCGGCGCGATAGGCGTTCGCGTTGAGCGGCGTGAACGTGTCGATGCAGTAATACCCCGCCCGCAGCGGCAACGACTGCGGAGGGCGCGCGCGGTTGCGGATCGGGAACACGTACGGATACACGGACTTTCCCTCGGGCACGCTCTCGGCCGCGCTCTTCAGATAGCGCACGAAGCTCTTGTCGTGCACGGCCTCGATGTGCCTTGCCGGGAAGCGCTCGAGCGTCGCGGTCTCGAAGAGGCGCGTCCGGCTCAGCTCCTCGAGGATCGACGAGATGCGCACCGGCGCCTCCACGTACCCTCGCTCGCGCACATGGTGGATCTCGTGCCGGTCGTTGACGACGAGCGCGATCGGCTGCTTGCCCGGCCGCCGGGCGCCGGGCGGCGGCCGCGTGGGCCGAAACCGGGGCTCGCGCAGCTTCACCGGATCGTCCACGAACGACGCTACGACGCGCTCCACGTAGTCCGGGGAGCAGCGGTCCCCGTACTTGCGCTCGAGGATCGCACGCACGATCGCGCGCACGTGATCGCGGCCGGGAAGCACGTCGCGGCCGAGCGGATCGAGCACGAGGTACGGCGGATCGTGGTCGTCCGGGCGGAGCGGCGTCGCGTAGGCGTTGTTCGCGATCGGCCGCGCGCCGTAGCGTTCGTAGAAGCGGAGCCGGGCCGCGTTCTGCGCGCGAATCCCGGGATCGGGCGAAAGCGCCGGGTCGTCCGGCAGGCATTCGAAGAAGAGCCCGACGGCCCCGAGCGCGGCCGCATCCTCGCGCACGCGCTGGTACAGCGCGCCGCCGACGCCGTGCCCCGTCTGGCCTCGCCCGGCGGAGAGAAAGTCGAGGTAGCAGAACGCGAGGTCGGGCGCATGCAGCATCAGCGCAAAGCCGCGCACGCCGTGGCGCCCATCCTCGGCGACGAGCACCACGGCGCGGAAACGGTACTTCAGCGGGTTCGTGAGCTGATCCGGCAGCTTCGCAATCTGCGCCTCGCCGAGCTGCGGGAACTGCGCGCGCAGGATCGCCTGCACCTGCGCCAGGCGCTCGCGGTTCGCGGCGGTCGTCGCGTCGTAGATCCGGCGGATGCTGAACACCTACGCGCTCCCGGCCGGTCGAAGCCGGCGGCGAAACGCGTCGTCGACGAGCCAATGGACGGCCTCTGAGAAGGGGATGGCGGCCGCCGCGAGCGCCGCGGCGAACCCCGCGTCCGGCGACAAGCACGGGTTCGCGTTGACCTCGAGAACGAACGGCTCGCCGCTCGCGGTCACTCGGAAGTCCACGCGCGCATACCCTTCGAGGCCGAAGAGATCCCAGCATCGAAGCGCGAGCCGCGTCACCCGCTCCGCGAGCGATCGCTCCACGCCGAACGTGCGCGGGGTCGCGCGGCACTCGAAGCTTTCGGCCTCCCACTTCGCGGCGTAGCCGACGATCCGCGGCTTGTCTTCGGGAAACGCGTCGAAGCGAATCTCGGCGACCGGCAGGGGCTTCGGGCCGTCCGGCGCCGCGATCAGCGCGACGTTGAGCTCGCGGCCGGCGACGAAGCGCTCGGCGAACCAGTCGCCGCCCCACTCCGCGCGCCGCCGCTCGATCGCCGCGGGCACGCCTTCGGCGTCGCGGACGACCGAATCGTCGCCGAGCCCGAGCGAGCCGTGCTCCCAGACGGATTTCACGATCCACGGGCCGCCCCGCGCGCCCGGCCGCCACGTCTCGGGCGTCGCGATGCCCGCCTCGGCGAGCCGACGCTTCGCGAGCCGCTTGTTCGACGTCAGGAGCTGCGCGGCCGCGGAGCAGCCGGTGAACGGCAGGCCGAGCGACTCGAGCAATGCCGGCACGACGTGAATCAATGCCGCGCGGCCGCCGAGCGACTCGACGAGGTTGACGGCCGCGACCGGCGCGTGGCGGGCGAGCGCCCGCTCGACGCCGCCGAGATCGAGGCCGACCGGCTCGATCGCCGCCACGTATCCCAACGTCTCGAGCGCGCGGGCGACGTGGGCGGCTTCGTGCAGCACGTCGTGCGCGTCGGCGCGTCCGTCGGCCGCGGCTTCGTCGTGCAGCACGACGATCGACGGGCGGGAGGGCGTCGCAGGCAGGCTTCCGGCAGGCGCTCGGCTAGGCGGCATCCGCGTGCTCGGCGCGGGCCGACAACCGCTCGCACGCGCAGGCGACGATCGCTCCGATCAGGCTGCGGTAGTCGATGCCCGCGAGCTCGGCCATGATCGGCAAGTCGGAATGGCCGGGAGTCAAGCCGGCGAGCGGATTCACCTCGATCATCTGCGGGGCGTCGTCGTCGTCGAGGCGCACGTCCACGCGGCCCGCGTCGCGAGCGCCGAGAGCGCGCCACGCGGCGAGCGCCACGCGCTCGACGCCGTCACGCAGCGCGCCTGCCTCGAGCAGCCGGTACTCCACGAGCTCCCGCCACTGCGCTTTGTTGCGGTACGAGTAGACGCCTTCGTCCGCACCGTCGCGCAGGCTCACTTCGAGCACGGCGATCGGCCGCGCTTCGTCGCCGGTGCCGAGGACGCCAACGGTGAATTCACGCCCCGGAAGATAGCGCTCGACGAGCACGGGCTGCCGATGGGCGCGCAGCAGCTCGAGGCAAATCTTCGCGAGCGCATCGCGCGAGCGCACGAGTGATGCCGCCGTGATGCCCTTGCTCGTCCCCTCGGCCACGGGCTTGACGAAGAGCGGCAGGGGCAAGAGCACGGCATCGATGTCGGCAGGGCTCGCGACGACGGCGAAGTCGGGCGTCGGCACTCCGCATCCGCGCGCCACGTGCTTCGCCATCGCTTTATGCAGCGTGAGCGCGCAGACGAGCGGGTCGGAGAACGTGTACGGCACGCCGAAGGCCTCGAGCAGCGCCGGAACCTGCGACTCGCGGCCGAAACCCTCGACGCCTTCCGCGATGTTGAAGACGAGGTCCCACCGCTCGCCGGCGACGAGACGCTCGGCGAGCGCGCGCACTCCGCCTATCCGTACGCACTCGTGGCCGAGCGCCGTGAGCGCGCCTGCGACCGCGTCGACGGTCTCGCGCGTGTCGAACTCGGCCACGTCGGCTTCGGAGAATCCGCGGGCGAGGTAGTCGTCTTTGAGGTCGTACGTGAGGCCGATCAGCATGGATGGCTCCCGTCGCGGGAACGCGTTACGCGGCGGCGCGAGAACTGCCTCGCCGCTCAGAGCGCGGCGTTCGCCGCCGCGGCGCGTCCGAGGCTGCCCTCGGGATCGGGGTAGCGGCAGACGTCGCCTCTGTAGTTGCGCAGCAGCAGGTCGTCGCCGTCGCGGCCGAGGACGGCGTCCGGCAGCAACGCGATCTTGCCGCCGGCCGCGGGTGCATCGACGACGTAGTGCGGCACCGCATAGCCCGTCGTGAAGCCGCGCAACCCCTGAATCAGCTCGATGCCGCGATCCACCGTCGTGCGGAAATGGCTCGAGCCGCGGATCGGGTCGCACTGGTAGAGGTAGTAGGGGCGCACGCGGATCTTCAAGAGGCCGTGAAACAGGGCCTTCAGCGTATCGAGGTCGTCGTTGATGCCCTTCAGCAGCACGGTCTGGCTGCCGAGCGGGATGCCGGCGTCCGCAAGACGTCCGCAGGCTTCGGCGACCTCCGGAGTGAGCTCCGCCGGGTGCGTGAAGTGCAGGCTCATCCACAGGGGATGGTAGCGCCGCAGCATGCGCGTGAGCGCCGTGGTCACGCGCATCGGCTGCACCACGGGCTGCTTCGTGCCGATCCGGATGAACTCGACATGCGGAATGGCGCGCAGCGCGGAGACGACGTACTCGAGCCGTTCCTCGTCCAGGCTCAACGGGTCACCGCCCGAGATCAGCACGTCGCGCACGGCCGGCGTCGCACGGATGTATTCGATCGCGCGGTCGATGTCCGCCTTCTTCAGCGCGCGCTCGCCGCCCGCGCCGACCAGCCGCGCTCGCGTGCAGTAGCGGCAGTACACCGAGCAGAAGTTCGTGACGAGCAGCAGCACGCGGTCCGGGTAGCGGTGCACGAGGCCGGGAACGGGGCTGGTGCCGTCCTCGCCGAGCGGATCGTCCTCCTCGCCGGGCGTGGCCTCGAACTCGCCGAGCGTCGGGATCACGGTGCGCCGGAGCGGCTGGCTCGGATCCTCCGGGTCGATCAGGCTCATGTAGTAAGGCGTGAGCCCGATCGGGAGCGGCCCGCGATGGCGCCGGATGGCTTCGCGTTCGTCCTCCGTGACGCGGATGAAGCGCTCGAGCTGATCGAGGCTGCGAATCCGGTTGCGGTTCTGCCAGCGCCAGTCGTTCCATTCCGCGTTCTTGACCGCCGGGAAGAAGCGCTTGCGGAACGCGTTGCTCGCCGCGCTGACGGTCGAGCGCGGACGCGGCACCGCGAGCAGGCGAGGCGCTTGCTTCGTGGCGGTGGTCGGGGAGATGGCGGACTGTTCGAGGGCTTTACGTTCGGCAAGCGCCGAACTAGGAGGCTCCTCCTCCAGAGACAGCAGCTTGTTCACTGCGTCCGTGTCCCGGGCCGGGCGGCCCTTTGGGTGCGGTTCACCGGGTCGCTGCCGTTGCGCCCGGCGAGGCAGACCACCTGCCTCCGAAAAAACGGCGTAAATATAGATCGCCGCGATAGGAATGCAAGCGTTTTTTTTGCGATTTCTATCGACGCCGTGAACGCCTCCGAGAAAGTGCGGTCTTCTTCGCGAGGCGCCCAAGATCGGGCATCGACGAGCATTGCATTCGCCGCGTAATTGCGACGCCGGTCGGTGAGCGCCCAGCGTAGAATGTTTTCACCGACTGGAGATCCCTCAATGACCAAGACCGCCACCCTGACCTACGACGGCAAGAGCCTCGAGCTGCCGCTGGTCGTCGGCACCGAGCAGGAAACCGCCGTCGACATCACGCAGCTCAGAGCACGCTCGGGCCTCGTCACGCTCGACAGCGGCTATGCGAACACCGGCGCCTGCCGAAGCGCGATCACGTTCATCGATGGCGACCGCGGCATCCTCCGCTACCGCGGCTATCCGATCGAGGAGCTCGCGGTGCGGTCCTCGTTCGTCGAGACGGCCTATCTCCTGATATTCGGCGAGCTGCCATCGGCCGCGCAGCTCGCCGACTTCCGCGCGCTCCTCGTCGAGCACGAGCTGATCCACGAGGACATGCGCCATCACTTCGACGGCTTTCCGCCGAATTCGCCTCCGATGGCGATCCTGTCGGCCATGATCAACGCGGTCGGGTGCTTTCAGCCAGTGTTCATGCAGGCGGAGGACAACGACCATTTCATGGAGCCGGCGGCCCGGTTGATGAGCAAGGTCCGGACGATCGCGGCGGCGAGCTACCGCAAGTCGATCGGCAAGCCGATGAACTACCCGAGGCCGGACCTGCGCTACACGGCCAACTTCCTGCACATGTTGTTCTCGAACCCCCACAAGCTCTACGAGCCCGAAGACGTCGTCGTGGACGCGCTCGACCGCCTCCTGCTGCTGCACGCCGACCACGAGCAGAACTGCTCGACGTCCACCGTGCGCATGGTCGGCTCGTCCCAGGCGAACTTGTACGCGTCGGTGGCCGCCGGCGTCTGCGCGCTCTGGGGGCCGCTCCACGGCGGCGCGAACGTCGCCGTGATCGAGATGCTGCTCCGGCTTCAGGAGAGCGGCGAGCAGCTCGAGAAGTTCGTCGAGCGCGTGAAGCGGCGGGACGACGGCGTCCGGCTCATGGGCTTCGGCCATCGGGTGTACAAGAACTTCGACCCGCGCGCGAAGATCATCAAGGCCGCCTGCGACGCGCTGCTCGACAAGCTCGGCGTGCACGATCGGCTGCTCGACCTCGCGGTGCGGCTCGAGGAGATCGCGCTCAACGATCCCTACTTCATCGAGCGCAAGCTCTACCCGAACGTCGATTACTACAGCGGCATCATCATGCGGGCGATCGGCATCCCGACGAACATGTTCACCGTGGTCTTCGCGATCGGCCGCCTGCCCGGCTGGATCGCGCACTGGCGCGAGGTGCGGATCGGCGATTCCCGCATCGATCGCCCGCGGCAAATCTACGTCGGCCCCACCGAGCGCGCCTACGTGCCCCTCGCCGAGCGCCGCGAAAATGGTGTCTGACACCTTTTCGGCGAAAATCGTGTCAGACACCTTTTCCGCGGAGAAAGGTGTCTGACACCTTTTTCGGGCGCGCCGTGAAGGTGCTGATGGTCTCGGCGGAGTACGCTCCGCTCGCGAAGGCCGGCGGGCTCGCGGATGCGGTGGCGGGCCTCGCGGCGGCGCTCGTGAAGCGCGGGCACGACGTGCGGGTGCTGCTCCCGGCCTATGCGCCCGGCCTGCCGACCGGCTGGAGCCGCGGGGCGGCGGCGGTCGCGAACGCTTCGGTCTTCGTCGAGGCAAGCGCCGGACGCCCGGGGCCGCGCGTCTATCAGCTCGACGCGCCGGAGATCGGCGCCGGCGGCGCGGTCTACGCCGGCGACGACCGCGACGCGGCGAGGTTCGCGAAGCTTTGCTTCGCCGCGCTCGATCTCCCGGACGCGATCGGCTGGCGCCCCGATATCGTCCATTGTCACGACTGGCACGCGGCGCTCGTGCCCGCCCTCCTCCGCACGGCCGAAGCGCCGCCCTCGCTGGCCGGTGCTCGCACCGTCCTGACGCTCCATAACGTCGGCTATCAGGGCGTCTTCCCGGAGTCGGTTCTGGTGCAAAACGGCCTCGGGCGGCTCGGCGCGCTCGTCGCGGACGAGGACCGCGCCGACGGCGCCGTCGTGTTCCTGAAGATCGGGATCCGCGCCGCGGACCGGCTCACCACCGTGAGCCCGACGTACGCGCGCGAGATCCGGACGCCCGAGCACGGCATGGGACTCGACGCGCTGCTGCGGCGGCGCTCCGCCGACCTCGTCGGTATCTTGAACGGCGTCGACTACGGCACGTGGAGCCCCGAAACCGATCCGTTCCTCGAGCACCACTACGGCCGCGCGGCGCCGGCCGGCAAGGCGCTGGTGAAGCGCGCGCTCTGCGCGCGGCTCGCTCTAGAGAACGACGCACCCGTGGTCGGCGCCGTCAGCCGGCTCGTCGAGCAGAAGGGCATCGATCTTCTGATCGCCGCGATGCCGGCGCTGCTCGACAGCACCGCCGCCCGGTTCGCGCTGCTCGGTTCCGGCGACACGCCGCTCGAGGAGGCGTTGACGGCGCTCGCGCGGCGCCATCCGGCCCGCGTCGCGTTCCACCGGGGCTACGACGAAGCGCTCGCGCACCTGATCCTCGCCGGCAGCGACCTCATCGTCGTGCCGTCCCGGTACGAGCCGTGCGGTCTCACGCAGCTTTACGCGCTGAGATACGGCACGATCCCGGTCGTACGCGCCACCGGCGGTCTCGCCGATACCGTCGTCCACTTCGATCCGGCGAGCGGCACCGGCAACGGCAGCGTCTTCGAGCACGCCGACGCGCAAGGGCTGATCTGGGGCCTCACGACGGCGCTCGGCTGGCACGCCGACGCCGCGCTGCGGCGGCGCCTGATCGACAACGCGATGCAGGCAGATTTCTCGTGGGACCGGCAGGCGCCCGAGTACGAGAAGGTCTACGCCGAGCTGGTCGGCGCCGCACCCCCCTCTGACGGCGGCACGGCCCGCTCGTAGCGTTCCGCTCGCCTGCGCGCTTCGACCGTGATGCGCGGGTCGAGGTCGCGCCAGTCGAAGCGCCAGCCCCAGTTGCCCTCGGCGGTGCCGGGGCGATTCATTCGTGCTTCGCTGCCGAGCCCCATCAAGTCCTGCATCGGCACGATCGCGAGCTGCGCGGGCGACGCGTAGGCTTTCTCGATGAGCGCGGCCGGCAGGTCCGGAGGCGAGCTCCCGAGCGCGGCGTCCACCCGCGCGCGGGTCGCGTCGTCGAGGCTCGCGTACCAGCCGACGACCGTGTCGTTGTCGTGCGTTCCGGTGTAAACCACCTCGTTCCGGCGATGGTGCTCCGGCACGTGCGGGTTGTCCGGCAGCCCGTCGAACGCGAACTGAAGCACGACCATTCCCGGCAGCTCGAATCGGTCGCGGAGCGCGCGCACCTCGTCGGTGATCAGGCCGAGGTCCTCGGCGACGAGCGGCATGCTGCCGAAACGCGCGCGGACGGTCTCGAGGAGCGCGGCGCCCGGCGCCTCCCGCCACCGCCCCTCGCGCGCGCTCGCCGCGGATGCCGGCACCTCCCAGTACGACTCGAGGGCGCGGAAATGGTCGATCCTGAGAAGATCGAAGCGCTCGAGCGCGCGCTCGAGGCGGCGCATCCACCAATCGAAGCCGGACCGCTCGTGCGCACGCCAGTCGTAGAGCGGGTTCCCCCAGAGCTGACCGTTTTCGTTGAAGTAGTCGGGCGGCACGCCGGCGATCGCGAACGGCCGGCCGTCGGCGTCGAGCTGGAAGAGGTGCGGCTCCCACCAGACCTCGACGCTGTTGTGATCGACGTAGAACGGCAGATCGCCGAAAAGATACACGCCGCGAGCGTTCGCGTACCGCTTGACCGCCGACCACGAGAGCTCGAAAAGGTACTGGCGGAACGCGGTCGCGCGAAAGCGCTCGCGCTCGGCGGCGAGGAGCCGCAAGAGCTCCGCCGACGGCCGGCGGCGAAACGCCGGCGGCCACTCCCACCACGGGGCGCCGCCGAACCGATGCTTGCATAGCTCGAAGAGCCCGTAGGGCAGGAGCCGCTTGCGATCGCGCCGCATGAAGCGCGCGAAACGGCGCTGCTGCTCAGGGCTCGCGCATGCGCAGAACGACCGGTACGCATCGAGCGGCGCGCCGTGCACCGCGTCGTGCGCCATGCGCTTCGGCAGCTCGTCGAGCTCGGCCAGCCGGCGGGGATCGATCAGGCGCGGATCGCCCGCGTACGTCGACTGAAGCCGATAAGGCGAGCCGTAGGCGTCGGCCGGACCGAGCGGAAGCGTTTGCCACACCGTGAAGCCGCCGCCGACGAGCCAATCGACGAAGCGCAGCGCGTCGTTGCCGAGCGTGCCGTTCGGACCTGACCCCGGAAGGGAGGTTGGATGGAGCAGCACGCCCGCCCGGCGCCGGCCGAGAACGTCCGTCATCCCGATCCGGGCGGGCTGCTTCCCGCCCGCTGTGCGAGCATCGCGCGCGTCACGAGGACGACGCCCTGCTCGGTGACGTGATAGTCGCGACGATCGGCCGCGAGATCGCGGCCGATGACCGTGCCGTCCGGCACGACCGTGTCCTCGTCGATGATCGCGCGCTCGATGTGGCAGCGGCGCCCGATCGAGACGTTCGGCAGCACGACCGCACGGTAGACGAGCGAGCGCTCGTCGACGGTGACGTTCGAAAAGAGCAGGGACTCCCGCACGACGGCGCCCGAGACGATGCAGCCGCCCGCGACCATCGAGTTGATCGCGGTCCCGCGGCGGCCGTCGTCGTCGAGCACGAACTTGGCGCTCGGCACCTGCTCCTGATAGGTCCAGATCGGCCACGCGTCGTCGTAGAGGTTGAGCTCGGGGCTGACGTGGACGAGCTCCATGTTCGCCCGGTAGTAGGCGTCGACCGTGCCGACGTCGCGCCAGTACGCCTGCGCCTTCGTCTCGATGTCCTGAAACGGATAGGCGAACACGCGCGCGTCCTTGATCAGGTCCGGGATCACGTGTCGGCCGAAGTCGTGACCCGCGTCCGCGCGGGCGTTGCGCTCGAGGCGCTCGCGGAGGAAGCCGGGCTCGGCGACGTAGATCCCCATCGACGCGAGAGCGACGCCTTCCCGCCCCGGCATCGAGCGCGGGTTCATCGGCTTCTCGTCGAAGCCGATCACGCGATGCCCGGCGTCGACGCTCATCACGCCGAACTCGTGGGCCTGCGACGTCGGCACCTGCACGCCCCCGATCGTGAGATCCGCCCGCGTTTCCTTGTGGAAGGCGATCAGCGGCCCGTAGTCCATCTTGTAGACGTGATCTCCGGCGAGGACGAGGACGGTCTCCGGGCGGTGCTGCTCGATGATGTCGAGGTTCTGGAACACGGCGTCCGCCGTGCCGCGGTACCACCACTCGCCGTGTTGCTGCTGGGCCGGGACGATGTCGACGAACTCGCCGAGCTCGCCGTGCAGATACCCCCACCCGCGCCGCACGTGCTGGATCAGGGACTGCGCCTTGTACTGAGTGAGGATCAGGATCTGGCGAATGCCCGAGTTGACGCAATTCGACAGCGAGAAGTCGATGATCCGGTACTTGCCGCCGAACGGCGTGGCCGGCTTCGCCCGATTGTCCGTCAGCTGCATCAGGCGCTGTCCGCGCCCCCCGGCCATGATCACGGCCATCGTGCGGCGGGTCAGCTGGCTGACCACGCGATGCACGAGCGGCGGTTTCATTGGCGAGCTGCGGCCGACATCGCTTCGAGTATACGTTGACGCGAAGAAAGGCGTCGACGCGAACCCGTCCCCGCGCGGCGCTACTCCGCGGCTTCGAATACCGCGAGCGCGTGAAACGCGAGAGCGTGGCGCGGCTCGGTCGCGAAGGGCGCGTCCGCCGGCGCGACGATGTCGTCCGGCGGAGGAAGCGAGGTATCGACGAGCCGTCGCCAGCGGCCTTCCGGCAGCGGCAGCTCGACCGCCTCGGACGACATGTTCAGCATGACGTGCAGCGCCGGCTCGCCTTCCTCGAGCCCGGCGAGTGTGAAGCAGAGGATTCGGCCCTCGGGGTCGTCCCAGTTCGGCGGCTCGAGGCCCGCGCCGTACCAGCGGATGCCGCCCTGCCCGTCGGCCTCGGGATGGATGAAACGCGTACGCCGGAGACTCGCATGGCGCTTGCGCAGCGCGATCATCTCGCGCGTGAAGCGCAGCATCGCGTCGCGCCGCGGATCGGGAGTCCAGTCGACCCAGCCGATCTCGTTGTCCTGGCAGTACGCGTTGTTGTTGCCGCGCTGAGTACGCAGCCGCTCGTCGCCTGCGAGAAGCATCGGGACGCCCTGGCTCAGCAGCAGCAGCGCGACGAAGTTCCGCGCGCGCCGCTCGCGGAGCGCCTGAATCCCGGGGTCGTCCGTCGGCCCTTCCGCTCCGGAGTTCCAGCTGAAGTCGTCGTGAGCGCCGTCGCGGTTGCCCTCGCCGTTGTCCTCGTTGTGCTTCCGGTCGTAGGCGACGAGATCGTGCAGCGTGAAACCGTCGTGGCAGGTGACGTAGTTGACGCTGTTGGTGGGCCGCCGGTCGCTCGCCTCGTAGAAATCGCTGCTCCCGGTGATGCGCGTCGCCGCCTCGCCGAGCAGGCCCGGGTCGCCGCGCAGGAACTGCCGCACGACGTCTCGATACCGCGCGTTCCACTCGAGCCAGCGGAAGCCCGGGAAGCTGCCGACCTGAAAGAGGCCGCCGGCGTCCCATGGCTCGGCGATCAGCTTCGCTCGCGCCAGCACCTCCGAGAGCTCCATGCTCCACAGCACCGGGGCATGGCCCGACGGCCACCCGTCCTCGCCCCGCGCCAGGACGCTCGCGAGGTCGAGCCGGAAGCCGTCGACGTGCATCTCCGTCGCCCAGAACTCGAGACACTGGAGCAGAAAGCGGGCCACGAGCGGATGGTTGCAGTTCACGGTGTTCCCGCAGCCCGTGAAGTCGCGGTACTTGCGCCGGTCCGCGGGGTCGAGGTGGTAGAAGATCTCGTTGGCGAAGCCCTTGAACGAGATCACGGGCCCCGTCGAGCCGCCCTCGGCCGTGTGATTCAGCACGACGTCGAGGATGACGCCGATGCCGGCGCGGTGCAGCGCCTTGACGAGATCGCGAAACTCGTCGCGCGCGGCGCCGGGGGCCGCGTAGTGCGGGTGCGGCGCGAACAGCCCGTAGGGGCTGTACCCCCAGAAGTTGTGGTGGCCGCGCGCGGCGACGGCCGCCGGCACGTCCTGCAGATCGAACGCGGCGATCGGCAGCAGCTCCACATCCGTGATGCCGAGCGACTGGAGGTACGGGATCTTCTCGATCAGGCCCCGGAACGTTCCGGGATGCGCGACTCCGGACGACGGGTGGCGCGTGAAGCCGCGGACGTGCAGCTCGTAGATGATCGTGTCCTCGAGCGGGCGGCGAAGCGGCGCGTCCCCTTCCCAGTCGTAATCGTCTCGCGGCACGACGCGGCCGCGTATCGCCGTCTTGCCTTGACGCCGGTTCGCCTCGCGGTTCCACAACGCGTCGCTGACGTCGCGGGCCCAGGGATCGAGCAGCTCGCGGGAGGGGTCGAAGCGGAGGCCCGCCGCGGCATCCCGCGGACCGTCTACGCGCCACGTGTAGTAGAGCCCGGGTCCCGCGCCGTCGACGAAGACGTGCCAGAAAAAGAACGTGCGGTTCACCTCCGGGTCGAGCTCCACGACCGCGAGGGGCTCGGACGCGGACGCGTGCTCGTAGAGGACGAGCGCGACGCGGGTCGCGTGCCGGCTGAACAGCGAGAAGTTGACGCCGCCGTCGCCGGGGGTGGCGCCCGGGGGGCAGTGCGTCCCGGGTCGCGCGGCAAAGCGCGCGGACCGACCGGCCGGTCCGCTCACAGCCAGCGCATGAGGCCGAGCTCGTAAGGATGCGACAACGCCGGATGGCGCGGCACGGCGCGTATCTCATAGGTCATCGCGCCGGCCCACGGCGGCCGATACTCGAGCCGGTAGCGGCACACGTCGCCCTGCTGCTCTTGCGGCTCGAAGAGCCATATCGCCGCGGCCTCGTCGCCGATGTAGGCGAGCCAGCTCTGGGGTCTGCGATTGTCGGCATAGCCCTGCACGGGCACCGTGAGCTCGGAGCACAGCCGGCGATGCAGCACGCACTCGACGCGCACGTCCTCGGGCCGAAGGCCGTTCAACGTGACGTCGACCTCCATCCGGACCGTGTCGTTGAACGCGACGCGGTCCGGTCCGCTCATGGCGGTCTGCAGCTTGACGCCCGGCCATCGCGCGCGCACGCGGGCTTTCCAGTCCGCGAGCTCGCGCGCGACACGGTAGTCGTCGGCCGCGATCTCCCGGCCGTGCCGCGCGGCCGGCCCGTAGAAGAGCCTGGCGTAGTCGTGCATCACGCGCTGCGAGTTGAAGCGCGGCAGCACCGAGGACATCGAGCGCTTGCACTTCTCGACCCAACCCGGCGAGTACCCGAGCTTCGGATCGCGCGCGTAATAGAGCGGGATGACCTCGTCCTGGAGAATTTCGTAGAGCGTCATCGCGTCCTGGCGGTCGCGCTCCGCCGGATCCTCGTGATTGATCGACGGCGGGATCGCCCATCCGTTCTCGCCGTCGTAGCCTTCCGCCCACCAGCCGTCGAGGACGCTCAGGTTGATCGTGCCGTTGATCGCCGCCTTCATGCCGGAAGTGCCGCTCGCCTCGAACGGATAGATCGGGTTGTTGAGCCAGACGTCGACGCCGGACGTGAGCGACCGGCTCAAGCCCGCGTCGTAGCCCTCGATCAGCAGGACCTTCCCGAGGAACGGCGGCTGATTCGAGATGCGATGGATCTCGCGCATCACCTGTTGCGCCGGCTCGTCCGCGGGATGCGCCTTGCCGGCGAAGATGAAGAGCACGGGCCGCTCGCCGTTGCCGAGCAGCGTCTCGAGCCACGCAAGATCGGTGAAGAGCAGCGCGGCGCGCTTGTACGTGGCGAAGCGCCGCGCGAAGCCGATCGTGAGGACGTTCGGGTTGTCCGGGTCGACGAGATGCGAGAGCCGGTGGATGTGCGCCTCGCTGAGCCCGTTACGGGTGTGCTGGCGCGTGAGCCGCTCGCGGAGCACGGTCAGCATCTCGCATTTCACGCGCTGGTTCGTGTACCAGAAGCGATCGTCGGGGATGTCGCGAATCCGCTCGATCAGCGAGCGGTCGAGCATGCGCTGCTGCCACCCCGGGCCGAGATGCTCGTCGAGCAGGTCGGCCCACGCCTGACGCATGAAGCTCTGCACGTGCACGCCGTTCGTGACGTAGCCGACCGGGTTCTCGAGCGGCGGAACGTCGGGCCATGCCTCCTTGCAGAGCTCCGACGACACGGCGCCGTGAATGCGGCTCACGCCGTTCACGGCGCGCGAGCCGCTCAGCGCGAGCCGCGTCATGTTGAACTCCGAGTCCGGGCCTGTGCGCCCGAGGCTCAGGAGCTCGTGCTCCGTGACGCCGAAATCCTCGAGATAGCCGCGGAAATGACGCGCGATCAGGTCGGCCGGGAACGCGTCGTGCCCGGCGGCGACCGGCGTGTGAGTCGTGAAGATCGTGTCGGCAGCGACCGCTTCGAGGGCGACCTTGAACGGGATGCCGGCCGTCGTAAGCTCGCGGATCCGCTCGAGGATCAGGAAGGCCGCATGGCCCTCGTTGATATGCCATACGGTCGGCCGGAAGCCGACGGCGCGAAGCGCGCGCACGCCGCCGATCCCGAGCACGGACTCCTGCTGCAGCCGCATCCCGCGGTCGCCGCCGTAGAGCACGTGCGTGATCTGCCGGTCGGCATCGACGTTCGCGTCGACGTCGGTGTCGAGCAGCAGGATCGGCACGCGACCGACGTCGGCGCGCCACACGCGCGCGACGATCGTGCGGTCGGGGAACGGGCACGTGACGTAGATGTCTTCACCGGCCCCGTTGCGTGCGGGTCTGAGCGGCGTGTTCTCGGGATCGATATTGACGTACTCGGGGATCTGCTGCCCGTGCCGGTCGATGTGCTGGTTGAAGTACCCCTGGCCGTACAGGAGCCCGACGGCGACGAACGGAAGGCGCATGTCGCTCGCCGTCTTGCAATGATCGCCCGCGAGCACGCCGAGGCCCCCCGAATAGATGGGGAAGCTCTCGTGGAAGCCGTACTCGGCGCAGAAATAAGCGACGAGGTCGTGCTCTCCGAGCCCTGCCGCCTTGTACGGCTGCGGGTGCTGCTCGACGTATGCATCGAACTCGGTCAAGACCTTGCGGTAAGCGCTGACGAAGTTCTCGTCGTCGGCCGCCCGCTCGAGAATTCCCTGGTCCACGCAGCGCAGGAACAGCTTCGGATTGTTGTCCGTCCGGCGCCAAAGGCTCTCGTCGAGCCGATGGAAAAGCCAGCGCGACGCGGGGTGCCAGCTGAACCAGAAATTCGACGCAAGCTCCTCGAGCCGCTCGATCGCCTGCGGCAGGCGGGGGGAAACCTGGAGTGAGAAGATCATGTTCCTCATGGCGCGTTCCAGCAGCCGGCGAAGGAAACGCAATGCCCGCCGGCCGGTCGCGACACGGACCGACCCTCGTCCCGGCAGCGTCGGGGGAACCGGAGCCGCTTCGCCTGGTGCAAGCCGTTAGATTAACCGATCACGGGCGGGCGTCGGGGAGGGGTGCTCCACCGGTCGTCGGCGGAGCGGAGCGTCGCCGGACGGAGACACCCCGCACCGCCGGTCAGCCGACGACCGTTGGCGGAGGCCGATACCGGCACGACTCGGGCATGCGGACCGAGCGGTCCGCATGCCCGGGGAAGTGCCGGTCGGCGAAGTGCCCGAAGTGCACGTCCGGCACCGAATGCACTAGTCGAACGCCCGGCACCGAGTGCATGCGCTCAGTAGCGGAACGTGAAGCCGGCGGTGAACCGGCGGCCGAGGACATCGTAGAGCGCTTCGTTCACCTGCGTCGAGCCGAAGAAGTTGAAGAAACCGGCAACGATCGGCGGCTCCTCGTCGAACACGTTGTTCACATTGCCGTAGATCTCCCATTCGGCGCCGCCCCGCGTGAACGTGTACGACAGCCGCATGTCGGTGTACAGAGTCGACTCGATGGTATTGTCGCTGATCGTCGCATCCGTGAAGCCCGGCGGCGGCGTCACGTTGCCCTCGAGGTCGTCGTTGTTGCGGTAACCGCTGCCGATGTAGCGCTCCTGCACATAGACCGAGAACGGACCGTTGCTGTAATTGACGCCGGCCGTCGCCTTCCATCGAGGCAGGCCCGCGAGGATGTCACCCGCCTCGTTGTCCGTCGGCGCACCGATGTTCGTGATCGAGTTCTCGTCGAGGTAGCTCACCAGGCCGCGCAACGCGATCGAATGCTGGCCGAATTCCTTGGTGTACGTGACCTCGGTGTCGACGCCGCTGACCTTCGCCGCGCTCACGTTGAGGAAGAGATTCTCGACGTTCGTGATGCGTCCGATCGGCTCGCCCGGCAACGTTTCGTCCGAGCGGGTGATCAGCTGGCAGAGCTCCTCGGCGCCCTGGAAGCAATCGTCGACGATGCGCTGCACGCCGAGCTGATCGATGGCGCCTGCGATGTCGATCTCGTACCAGTCCACCGAGAACGAGAGCCCGGGCGCGACCGAAGGCTGATAGACGACGCCCACCGTGAGCGTGTCCGCCTCCTCCGGATCCACCTCCGGGTTACCGCCGATCGTCTGACCGAACGCGTAGCTGATGTTGCCGAGGAACGGATCCTCCGCGGAGGCGCCCTGCCCTTGCCGGTCGAAGCGCTCGGACAGGGTGGCCGCGCGCACGTCCCGCGAGTAGGTCCCGCGCAGACGCAAGTCGTCGTAGATCTGCCAGTCGAGCCCGAGCTTGTACGAAGCAACGCTGCCGCTGCCGGAATAGTCGGCCATCCGCGCCGCGAGGCTCAGATTCAGCTCATCCGCCGCCGCGGCATCCGTGACGAGCGGCACGAGCGTCTCGGCGAAAATCTCCTTCACATTGAAGCGGCCGTCGATGTTCGGCGACGTGGAGAACTGAAAGCCCGACGACACGCCCTGGTAGCCGAGCGGAATGCCCTGAATGCCCCGGGACGGATCGTTGAACGGCACGGCGTCGAAGTCCGGGTCGTTCGTCGGATTCGTGATGTCCGAGACGACCTGATCGATCGAGTCTTCACGATACGACGCGCCGAACGCCACCGACACGGCACCCGCATCGCGGTCGTCCCACAGCTCGCCGTTCGCGACGACCTCGACGAAGTGCTGGACCAGATCCGCGCGCACGACCTTCGTGCCCTCCGTCGCGTAGGCGATCGCTTCGGGCGAAGCACGCCCCTCGCCGAGCAGGTTGAGCGGGATGCAATCGCCGTATCGAGCGGGGTCGAACAGCGCGGCGCGGCATACGATCGAGCCGTCGTCGGCGAACACCGCGTCCATCTGCTGGAAGATGCGGTCGACACGCGGGAAATTGAACATGCGCACGCGATTGCGGTTCTCGCCGTACTGGTAGTAGCCGTCGATGGACCATCCGTCGAAGAAGCCGTCGCCCTCGATCAGCGCGTTGAAGCCGACCGTTCCGGACAGCGTGCCGTTCTCCTGCTCGAAGCGCGCGATGCCGAGATCCGCGCTGCTCGCGAGGCGCGAGAAGCCGACGGACGTGAGGCCTTCCTCGTCCATCAGCTCCTGAACCGTTTCGGGCAGGAACGCGTTGTCGCGGAACAGCGTGGCCTGCCACGGACCGAACATCAGCGACGTGAACGCCGGCGAGTTCGTCTTGTTGTTGCCGTAAAGCGCCTGGACGAAAACGTTGAGGTTCGACGAGAGGTCGTAATCGAAATAGGTGTACGCGCTCCCGCGGTCGATGCTCGGCACGAGACCGCCCTCGCCGCCGCGATCCGCCTCGATGTTGTCACCGCTGCCGCCGCCGAACTGCGGGGCGATCGACTGCGACTGCGTGCCGGTGTCGAAGACGGAGAGCTCGCTCTGCACGAACGGCGTGACCGACCCGTCCGGAAGGAACATCAGCCGATCGAGCGACGTGCCCGGCGCGCGGATCATTCCGCCGAACGTGTACTCGGTGGAGACGACGTTCGGCGCGATGATGAGCTGCGGCCCCACCGCGCCGCCGGATGCGACCCATTCGGGATTCGTGACGGTGCCCCAGCCTTGATACCAGTCGCGGCCCTCGTATCCGTCCACGCCTGCAGCGCTGTAGTAGTCGACGGAGCCGATCCAGTGCGCGCGGTCGCCGATGTCCGTGCCGTACGTGAAGGAGGCTTCCGAATTCTCGGCGTCGCCTTCGCCGGTGAGCCCGCCCTGGAAATGCGTGTCGATTCCGGTGAAGTCCGTGTTCAGAATGAAGTTCGCCACGCCCGCGACGGCGTCCGAGCCGTACGCCGCCGACGCGCCGCCGGTCACGACCTCGACACGCTCGATCATCGCCTCGGGGAACACGTTGATATCGGTGGTACCGAGCCGATTCGACGACACGATCCGGCGGCCGTCGAGGAGCACGAGCGTGCGGTCGGATCCGATGCCGCGAATGTTCAGGTTGCTCGCGCCGGCCGTCCCCGCGAAGTTGAACTGCGTCTGCGGGCTTGCGTTGTTGAAGAACTGCGGCAGCTGGTTCAGCGAATCGATCAGGTTGCCGGGCGCCATTTGCGCGAGCTGCCCGGCGTCCACAGCCGTGACCGGCGTCGGCGTCGTCATGCCGGTGCGCTGAATCCGCGAGCCGGTGACCGTGATCTCCTCGGGCGCACCCGGCGGCTGAGGGGGCTCGACTTGAGCGTTCGCGAGGCCGGCCACACCCGCAGCCGACAGCACGCAAGCGCAGGCGACGCCGGTCCTGACGGCGAAAGCGATTCTGGAAAGACGCAAGGACTGGCCGCGACGGTGCGCGCGGCGCAAAGCAGGACGATGTTCCATATCCGCCTCCTTGGCCGACTGTGGTCCAACTTGCCCGATTGTAAGCTTGACGCAACACTCTTCTCAAGCCGCCCGACAAACCGAAAATATAGGTAGTTTCCGTAAGTTACGAGAACACAAGGCCAAGGGTATCGGGCGAATTGTGTGCAGTGCGCGACGATATCGAGCCCATATTATGTCGAAGTCGTGAAGCGCTCGATCAAGACGTGCGCCGCCGGCCGACGGCGCCGGGAGGAACGGGATCAACCGCCGCGGGACGCGGCCGGCTGCGCTTGCGCCGGCTCGCTCACGTCGTCACCGCACCGTCATCGTCGCGACGGTGCAGCCGACCGCGAAGATCGGGATCGGCGCGTAGAAGAGCAGCTCGCCGCCGGCGCCTTCCGTCGCGCCGGCGACGGCGACGAACGTGCGGATCTCGAACCCGCCCTGACCGGCGTCGCGGAACGTCTCGGCATCGCTGTAGGCGAGGAGTGCCTCGCGATCGTTGCGAATGAAGCGGTCGAGGAACTCACGGTCCCAGGCCTCGTTGATCGTGCCCGAGTCCGGTGTAGCCGGCCAATGCGAGATACCGCCGGTGCCGACGAGCGCAATGCGCTCGGGCTGCGCGTCGCATGCACGACGCAACGCCCGGCCGAACTCGTAGGCACGCGCGAGCGGCGTCAGCGGCGGCCCCTGGCAGTTGATGTTCACCGGGATGACAGGCAGATCGAAGCGCGGCGTGAGGAAGTGCAGCGGCACCATGATGCCGTGGTCGAACTTCCATTCCTCGGCGTAGGCGAGGTCGATGTCGCGCAGCATCGCCTCGATGAGCCGCCGCGAAAGGTCACGGTGGCCGGGCACGTCCGCTCGGGCGATTCCGAGCCATTTCTCGTCCTCGATCGGACCTTCGTACACATCGGCCATGCCCATGCAGTAAGCCGGCATGTTGTTCATGAAGAAGTTCGCGAAATGCTCGGCCGCGATCACGACGAGCGCGTCGGGTGCCGAGGCTTCGAGCCGGGCACGAAGCTCGTCGAGCTTCGCGTAGAACGCGTCGCGGACCGCGGCGTCGGCGCGCTCGGCGCGTCCCGTGATGCCCGGCGCATGGCTGCATGCTCCGGCGAAGACGAGGCTCATCGTTCGCGGTCCTCGAGCAGCGTGTAGAGGCCGCCCCGCACCGGGCCGTATTTCTCGACGCCGGCCCTCATCGCGGCGATGTACTCGTCCCAGCTCTGCCCGAGCAGCGCCGAGTAATGCATCAGCAGCTGGCCGTTCACGCCCATCACGTAGAGCAGCCCGATATCGCCTTCGACGATCGCGCGCCGCTCCTCGTCCGTCAATCGGTACTCACCGAGCAGCTCGTCACGGTCGTCCGCGAACCGCCGCCGCACCGCCGGGTCCCGGTTCAGCTGCCACAGCAGCTTCTGCACGTAATACAGGCTCATACCCATTCCGAAAAAAAAGGTGTCTGACACCTTCTTCCGGGAATAACGTGTCAGACACCTTTTCGAGGAAAAAGGTGTCTGACACCTTTTTTCGACATCAGGCGCCGAGGGACGGCACTCGGTGGGTGCCCAGGGCGACGCAGACGTTTTTCGTCTCCATGTAGAAGTCGAAGCTGTAGTCGCCGCCGTCGCGCCCGATGCCGCTCGCCTTCATGCCGCCAAACGGCGCCGGCAAGTGCCGGTTGTTCTCCGAGTTGATCCAGACCATCCCGACGTCGAGCGCACGCGCCATCCGGTGCGCGCGGCCGACGTCGCTCGTCCAGACGTAGGCCGCGAGGCCGTACCGCACGCCGTTCGCGATCTCGACCGCCTCCGCCTCGTCGTCGAACGGCATCACCGTCAAGACCGGCCCGAAGATCTCCTCCTGCGCGACGCGCATCGAAGGTGCGGCGCCGACGAGCACGGTGGGCTCGACGAAATTGCCGCCGGCGGCCGCCCGCCGCCCTCCCACGGCGACCCGGACGCGCTCCTCGGCGGCGACGTCGAAGTAGCCGAGCACCTTCTCGACGTGGCTCGTATGGATCAACGGGCCGATCTCGGTGGCGGGATCGAGCGGATGGCCGACGCGGATGCGCCGCGCCCGTTCGACGACGCGCTCCACGAGCCCGTCGTGCAGGGGCCGCTGCACGAGCAGCCGGCTCGACGACGTGCAGCGCTCGCCGTTCAAGCTGTAGATCATGAAGACGACGGCCTCGAGCGCGCGCTCGAGATCCGCATCGTCGAAGACGATCACCGGATTCTTGCCGCCGAGCTCGAAATGCACGCGCTTCAGCGTCGGCGCCCCCTGCGCCATGATCAGGCTCCCCGTCGCCGACTCGCCGACGAACGCGATCGCCTTGATCGCCTCGTGCTCGGTGACCGCCTTGCCGGCGGACTCGCCGAGGCCGTGCACGACGTTCAGCACTCCGGGCGGCAGGCCGGCGTCGGCCGCGATCTCGGCCAGCAGGTCCGCCGTGAGCGGGCTCCACTCCGCCGGCTTGTGCACGACGGTGCAGCCGGCGGCGAGCGCGGGCGCGATCTTCCACGTGGCGAGCATGAACGGCGTGTTCCAGGGCGTGATCACGCCCACCGGCCCGATCGGCTGGCGCAGCGTGTAGTTCACGTGCTCGCGCGCGGGCAGCGACAGCCCGCTGCCGGCTTCGGGCGCCTTGTCCGCGAAGAACCGGAAGTTCTCGGCGCCCCGCTTCGCGGCCGCGGCCATGAAGCGCACCGGCTGGCCGGTGTCCATCGACTCGACGAGCGTGATCTCCTCGGCGCGTGCTTCGATGGCGTCCGCGATCCGGTGCAGCAGCCGGCGGCGCTCGGCGCACGGCAGATCGCGCCATGCGGGGAAGGCCGCTTGCGCCGCGGACGCGGCCGCATGCACGTCGCGCTCGTCGCCGGACGCGACGCGCCCGAGCAGGCCGCCGTCGATCGGCGAGCGGTTCTCGAACGTGCCTCCGCCTGCGGACGGCCGCTGCTCGCCGCCGATCCGGTGCGCGAGCGGCTGCTCGCGGTAGCGCTCGAGATACCGTTCCGCCTTCGCGAGATTCTCCTGCAGCCGATCGCTCATCCGTTCGATGCGCCTCCTTGCGCGCGTTCCTTCCGCTCGGCCACGTACCGATGCAGGTTGTTCTTCTTGAAGTTGAGGTCCGGATGCGACTCCTCGACGTGGAACGAGATCGCGAGCGGACCTTCCGCATAGAGCGGCTCGAGGCAATCGGTCAGCGCCGCGAAAAGGTGCTCGCCGGCGCGGCGCCGCACGTCGAGGGGGCGGCCGTGCCCGATCAGCGCCGTGACGTGCACGAACGCGTTCGCGGGATCGCAATCCGCGATCCGGTAGTGGTCGGCGCGGTGGGCCCGGACGCGGATCCCGCCGAGCGGAAAGACACCGGTTTCGAGCGCCGCGCGATAAAGCACGTCCAGCAGCCCGTCGAGATCGAGGCGCCCTTCCAGGTTCGCGGAGTACTCGATGGTCAGGTGTGGCACGTCGCAAAGCTCCGTTGCGGCGGAGGCGCGGCTTCGGATGCCGAAAGGCGCTGCCTGCGCCATTCGGCATGCTAGAGGCCGGTCGCGAGCGGCGTCAATCGCGCCCGGCCGCGCCGCCGATTGCCGGCGGGACGCGGCACGTCGTACGCTCGCCGTTCGGGACGTGGCGAGCCGAGGACAATGAGCAGCATCGAACGACTGCGCGGATCCATCCCGCCGCTGATCACGCCGTTCGCCGGCGGCGAGGTCGACTACGACACCTACGCGCGAATGGTGGAGTTTCAGATCGAGCAGGGCTCGGACGGCATTCTCGTGAACGGCACGACGGCCGAGCCTTCGACGCTCACCGTCAAAGAGCGCAACCGTCTGGTCTCGCTCGCCGTGGAGGCGGCGGCCGGGCGCGTGCCCGTCGTCGCCGCCACCGGGTCGCAATCGCTGCGCGAAAGCGCGCTGCTCACGGAGCACGCCGTCGCGGCCGGGGCCGATGCGCTCCTGATCGTCACGCCGTATTACATCCGCCCGCCGCAGCGAGGCCTCGTGCGCTACTACCTCGCGCTCACGGCGCAGCTCGAGACGCCGTGGATGGTCTACCACATCCCCGGCCGCACGGCCGTCAGTGTCACGCTCGATACCCTGAAGGCGCTCAAGGACGGCTCGCCGAGCTTCGTCGGGATGAAGCATGCGGTGAACGATCTCGGCTTCGTCTCGGAGTGCCTCGCCGCGCTAGGACCGGACTTTCGGATCTTCGTCGGCCTCGAGGAGCTCAGCTTTCCGATGATGGCCGTCGGGGCGTGCGGGCTGATGAACGCGGTCGGCAATCTGCGGCCGCGTGCGCTCGCGGATCTTTGCGCGGCCGTCGACCGCGGCGATCTCGCGCAGGCGCGCGCGCTGCACGACGCGCTGCTCGAGATCAACAAGGCCGTGTTCTTCGATACGAACCCGATTCCCGTGAAGTACATGATGATGCGCTGCGGGCTGATCCCGAGGAACGAGCATCGCCTGCCGATGACGCCGGCAACGGAGGAGCTCGCCGCGAAGCTCGATTCGGTGCTCGCGCGGGCGGGCCTCCTCGGCGCCGGCGCCTGATGCGCCTCGCGAGCTTCACGGCGGCCGGCTCGCCGGGTTTCGGGATCGTCGCCGACGGCGGCATCGTCGACCTCGGCGGCCGGCTCGCGGATTGCAGCTCGCTGCGGGCGCTTCTCGAGCGGGACAATCTCGCCGCGGCGCGCGCGCTCGCCGGCCGCGCACCGGACTACGGCTTCGACGACGTGCGCCTCCTGCCGACGGTGCCCGATCCGGGCAAGATCGTCTGCATCGGCATCAACTACCGCAACCGCGATCGCGAGTACGGCGCCTCGCCCGTGGAGGAGCCGAAGTACCCGAGCGTCTTCTTCCGCACGCCCGAGAGCCTCGTCGCGCACGGGGAACCGATCCTCCGGCCGCCGGAATCGGAGCAGCTCGACTACGAGGGCGAGATCGTGCTCGTGATCGGGCAGGCCGGCCGACGGATACCGGAGGCGCACGCACTGCGGCACGTCGCAGGCTTCACGTTGATGAACGAAGGCTCGGTACGCGACTGGCTGCGGCACGCGAAGTTCAACGTGACGCCGGGAAAGAATTTCGCGCGTTCCGGGAGCCTCGGCCCGTGGATGGTCACGGCCGACGAGATCCCGCGCTGTGATGCGCTGCACCTCACGACCCGCGTGAACGGCGAGGTGCGCCAGGACGACACGACCGCGAATCTGATGTTTCCGTTCGCGCGGCTGATCGCCTACGTCTCGACCTTCATGCCGCTGAAGCCGGGCGATCTGATCGCCACCGGCACGCCGACCGGCGCCGGCGCACGTTTCGATCCGCCGAAATACCTGAAGCCCGGGGACGTCGTCGAGGTCCACGTGCCGGAGATCGGCACGCTGCGAAACCCGGTGGCCGACGAGATCGTCGACGGGGAGCGCTCCACGGCGCGAACGACCTGAACGGCTTTCGATGCTCGATCTCGCGGGCAGGCTCCGACGCCGCTCGCGGCGCGCGGACACCCTGCCCCGGTGGACCTGAAGCCCGCGCGCGGGTTATTTTCTCCGTAGCACCACAGAGCGTTTTGCCGAATTCATTAGGAGCGCGCGATGCACGCACAGATAACCCCGATTCGCGCCGCACTGATCGCGGCCGGGTTCGCCGCGATGCCGGCGGTCACGGCGTATGCGCAGATCAGCGACGACATCCGCGGCGAGCCGAGCGAAGCCAACCATTTCATCGGGACCCCGGAAGGCTGGGAGCATCCGATGACGCCCTGGGGGGACCCGGATATCCAGGCCACGCTCGACATGATGCAGGCTTCGCGCGTCCCGCTCGAGCGCTGCGCGGACAGCTACCGGCCGAACGCGCCCCCGTGCGACCTCGACCAGAAGTGGGTTCCGGAGGAGGAATACAACCGGCGCATGGAGGAGTACCGCAATCGCGTCGACCGGACCGCCGAGGCGCTCGCGCGCGGCGACCTTTCCACCGCGTTCCGGGGCGGCCAGCCGAATCGCATTCCGCAGCGGCAGACCAACCTGCTCGTGGATCCGCCGAACGGCCTGCTTCCGCCGCTGACGCCCGAAGGCAAGCTGCGCGCCTACGAGATGGGCAGCGACTGGGCCTTGCCGGGCGAGGACATCACGTTCGAGTCCGTCGAGAACTTCGACAGCTGGGACCGCTGCGTCACGCGCGGGATGCCGTCGATGATGATGCCGTACCGCTACAACGGCGGATTCCGCATCTGGCAGACGCCGAACTACGTGGTCTTCCAAACCGAGATGATTCACGAGGCCCGGATCATTCCGATTGACGGCCGCGCTCCGCTGGACCCGGCGATCAAGCAGTGGCTCGGCGAGTCACGGGGGCACTGGGAAGGCACCACGTTCGTCGTCGAGACGACCAACTACCGCGACGGCATGGCGGTCAACAATCCGATGATCAATCTCGCCGTGCAAGGCTCGCCGCCGGGCAACCGCTTTCCGGCCAGCGACCAGATGAAGACCACGGAACGGATCATTCGTCTGAACGACGACACCTGGCTTTATGAAATCACGACCGAGGACCCGGTCATCCTGACGGAGCCGTTCACGGTCCGTTATCCGATGCGGCACGATCCGGATTACGTGTTCCCGGAGTACGCCTGCCACGAGGGCAACACGATCGTCCGCAACTACATCGAAACGAACCGGTACGAGCGCGCTCACCCGACGCCCGAGCCGGAGCAGCCTCCGGTCGAGGTCGCCGCGGACGTGGCCGATGCGCTCGCGGGCCGCTGGGTCGGCCGCCCGCGGATCGTCACGATCGACCTCGATATCGAGCTCGAGTTCACGAAGAACGCGGACGGCACCGTCAACGGCAAGCTGATCGGCACGACGCTCGGCGAGATCGACAAGCCCCTCAGGGACTTCAGCATCGACGGGCGCAAGCTCGAATTCACGTTCCCGAACGTCGACCCTTGGAGCGCGACCGTCACGCTGACCGAGGACGGGACGCTGGAAGGGGGCATCTACAGCATTCAGGGCACGATGCCGGTGACCTTCAAGCGGATAGATGCAGCGGGCAGCTGAATCGGCAGGCGGCGCACAGGAGACCGAATAGTGAAAATGAACCTCGAACTCCGCAACAGACCTTCCGTTCTCGCGGCAGCGGCGTGCGCCCTGCTGCTCGCGCCGCTCCTCGCGTTCGGCGAGCAGGCCACGTTCGAAGTGACCCTGTCGGGCCCGGAAGCGTCGGGTGATCCGGACGGCCGGGGAGAGGCCACGGTCACGATGAACCCGGAAACGAACGAGGTCGAAGTCCGCCTCAGCTACTCGAATATCGCCCCGCCCACGGCACTGCACATTCGCGAAGGCGCGGTAGGCTCGGAGGGAAACGTCGTCGTGCCCATCGTGATCGAAAGCAACGAGGACGGCACGCTCGTCGGCCGGAGGAAGTCGGCGAAGCCGAACATCATCGCGACGATCGCGGCCTCGCCGGAGAAGTACTACCTCGTCGTCCTCAACCGCGAGTACCCGGTCGGTGCCCTTCGCGGCCAAATCCGCAAGTGACGGAAGGCACCTGATCGCCCGCGGCCCGATGTCATAGACCGATTCGCAGCTCACCGATCCGACCGCCGCGGGATTCGCGCCCCGCGGCGGCGGCATCGATCTCTCGGGGCCGGGCCCGCGCTACTCGGACGGCTTTTCGAAGCGCAGCACGAAGCGGTCGGTGTTGCCGGCGATTTCGGGGTCGAAAATCCCCGACGAGTGATCGTCGGCTTCGTTGCGCAGGAAGTCCGCTTCGTCGGCGAGCCGAAACCCCGCGGCCTCGATCTCGTCGACGACGATCCGTTTCTCGATGCGGTGCAGCGCTTCGACCTGGCTCGCGCCGACGCCCTCCCCGGCCTCGTGGTCGATGATCCCGTAGACGCCCCCGGGCTTCAGCGCGGCGAAAACTTTGCGATTGAGCACGCCGCGATCCTCGTCCGTGAGGAAAAGATCATGGTACGCCATGACCATTATCACGGCATCGAGAGAGCCGTCCTCCGGCAACGCGATTTCATCGACCGGGCCGTCGATTCTCACGACACTCGCGAACGCCGGCTCCGCGAGAAGCGCATCGAACGCATCGCCGAAAAACTCGTCGAAAAAAGGATTGTTGCCGGCGAAGACGCGGCCTTCGGGACCGACCAACGGGACGAGGATTCGCGTCCAATAGCCGCCGCCCGTAAGCAGATCGGCGACGTGCGCGCCCCGTTCGATGCCGAAGAACTCGATGACCTCGGCCGGGCGGCGGCTCGCATCCCGGTCGCGGTCCTCTTGGGGACGGGCCGGACTTTCGAGAATCGACGCGAGGTCGGGTTGAGCCATCGCTCGAGACGGCGAGACGACGCTAAAGAGCACGACGAGCAGCGGCACCACCCACTTCATCGAGAGCACCTCGTTCAACAGCCTACATGCCGGGCCGAGGAGGTTTGCCGGCCGACCACCGACCGCGCACACCCCCCGACAGCCGTCATTCCTGCACACAAGCGGCAATCGGGTCAAGAATCGAAACGACGCCCCGGCGCGGAAATATCGGGGCGCGGCAGGCCGCACCGTGCGGCTGCCAATCCTGGCGGCACGCTTCTTGCCTGCTTATTCATCAAACCCAGGAACGTCTCTCGAATACAAAAAGAATGCGCTTAGAGCCTTTTTCGCGGCGACTGGCCGTAATCACCGCCCTGGTAGCCTTGATCGCCAACGCACCGGCGCTCGCCGAGCTCGTCTTCACGAGCGAGCCGCCCACGACCGCGACCGTCGGCCAAACCTACTCGTACCGGATGACCGCCGAGAACGTCCCCGACGACGACGATCGCGACGATGACGATGACGACGACGACGGCCGACTCCGATTCATCGCGCGAGCGCTGCCGCGGTGGCTCGAGTTCGACGGACACGACACGATTTTCGGCACGCCCGGTCTGGAAGACATCGGCGAGCACCGGATAAGGCTGCGCGCCAAAGTGAAACGCGACGAGGTCGATCAGGAGTTCTCGATCACGGTCGACGTCGTGCCGAGCGGCCCGCCGCCGGAAGGCGCGGACCTCGCGGCGTCTATCACCGTGACCCCGAATCCCGCCGCCGTCGGCGATCGCGTCACTTGGCAAGTGACGGCGCGGAACCTGGCGGATGCCGACGTCGCGAACTTCGTTCTCGAGACCGCGTTCTCCGGCGATCCGCCCTTCGGCATCGACGCCGTCGACGACCAATCCTGCTCCATCGAGCCGCGCGGGGATCAAACGGCCGTCGTGTGTCGCTGGTCGCCGCTCTTGGCCGGTGCAGCGAGATCCGCCGACGTGAGCGCCATCGCGAGCGCGGCCGGCGAGGTCCTCGCCGTTGCGCGCGTGTCCATAGTCGATGCCGTCCCGACCGACCGGAATCCCGCCAACGACGAGGCGCGCGCCGTGTTGCGCGTGACGGAGGCCGGGCCGGGCGACGGCGGGCCCGACAGCCCGCCGGTCCTCACGTTGAACGGCGACTCGACGATCACGATCACCGTCGGCGAGACGTACGACGACGCCGGTGCGAGCGCCGTCGACGACGTCGACGGCGATCTCACGAGCCTGATCGTCGTCGACAACCCTGTCGATACGAACGTGATAGGCCGATACAGCGTCACCTACGACGTCGTCGACAGCGCCGGAAACGTGACCACGGCGACGCGGACGGTCGAGGTCGTACCCCGGGAGCCCGCCGGCGGCGGCGGAGGAGGCGCGGCCGGGGCGGCGCTGCTGCTGCTCGTTTCGTGCGCGATGCTCGGACGTCGCGGCAACGCAAAGACGCGGGGCCCACGACGAAGAGCTCACTCCGAGCGTTGCCCCGCGGCGGCAAATCGTTTCCGGGCTTCTTCGTAGAGATCGTTCGGCAGCGGCCCCTTGGCGGCCGCCTCCACGTTGTCCTTCAAGTGCGCAAGGCTCGCCGTTCCGACGATCGTGGTCGACATGTCGGGATTGCTGATCGTGAAGCGCAGCATGAATTCCATCGGCGTGATGCCCTCGAGCAGGTCGTCGGTCTTCGTCTGCTGCCACAGCCGCCGTCTGGCCCGGAACCCGGCCTGGAGAAACGCGGGATAGTCGTCGATGACCGACTCGTCCTTGACGAACACGCCCCGCGCGACGCCGCCGCGAATCACGATGCCGGCGCCGCGCCGCGCCGCCTCGTGAATCAGCGCTTCGTGCTCGCGCTCGAGCACCGAGTACGGAATTTGGAAGACGTCGAAGACCCCCATCTCGATGTGCTCCTCGAGCTCGGGACGAGTACCCGACATCCCGATGAAGCGGACCTTGCCTTCGTCCCTGAGCGCCTCGAGCTCCGCGAGAGAGTCGTCTCGCTCGAGGACCGAGCGCGACGGGCTGAGATGGAACTGCACGACGTCGAGATGATCGGTCTTCATGCGCGCAAGGCTCTGCTCGACGCCGGCGCGGATGTTCTCCCGGGTGAAGCTGTGCGGCTTGCGATCCTCGTAAGGCACGTCGGGCGGCTCCACGGGACAACCGCACTTGCTCGCGAGATAGAACTCGTTGCGGCGATGCGCAAGGTGCCGGCCGATCAGCTCCTCGGAGTAGCCGTAATCGGGCGAGGTATCGATGTAGTTGATCCCGTGGTCCAGCACGCCGTTCAGGAGGGCGCTCGCCTCACCGGCCGACAGGCGCGGGAAGTGATCGACCCCGCGCAGCTCCATGGCGCCGTAGCCGAGCTTCGTCACCTCGAGCCCGGTACGGCCGAGTATCGACTTCGGCAGTGTGCTCATCGGTTCTCCTTCCCCGCTCGCCTCGATCGATCAGGAGAGACTCATGCGTCGGTACCCGGAGTATCGCGCAATCCGCGTCGGTGTGCAGGAGGATGGACCGGGACGGCGCGCGCGGAATGCGCCCGCGGCGCTGCTAATCGGCGAAACGGCGCACCGGAGGGTAGAACTGCGTGAACGTCCCGTCGAAGGCGCCGTGCTCGGCGTGGCAAGCGACGCATTCGCTGCCGAGCGGCAGCTTCTCGCTGACCGCGGTCCCGGGCGGGTACTGGAAGAACGCACGGCCTTCCTCCGGATACCGCTCGCGATCGATCACGTGGATCTCGCGGAGGGCGACGTCGCCCTGCACGAAGCCGCGAAGCGCGGGCTCCGGCTTCTCCTGCGTGCGGTAGAACGTGAGCAGCAGCATCGTGCCGTCCGCATAGCGGCCGTGCTCGAGCAGATAGCGGTACGCGCTCGGCTCGATCTGCGCGACCGTGATCGGGCCGGGGTTCGCGGGGTCGAGCACGCCCTCCTCGTAGCCGCCGCCGATGCCGGTGCCGAGCACGATCCACTCGTCGGTATTCGCCGGAAATTCGAGATCGCCGCCGTCGGTGTAGCGGGCCGCCGTGAGCGCGGCATCCGCTTCGCCGTTCGATTGACCGAGCGCCGCGCCGGCCGCGACGAGCACCGCGGCCGCCGAGAGCGCCGCCGCTACGGCATTCTGAACAGAGAGTCGCATCGCTACGCCTTCCGGCACGTCGCCTCGACGCCGGAGATACCGGCGCCGGTATCGATCTCCCGCACGAGCTCGAGTCCCGCTTCGATCAGCTGGCGGACCGAGCGATCCCCGCCTGCAGCGCGCGGAGCTTTGCCGCGACCTCGCCGGGCGACCCCGTATGCCGCGCGAAGAGATGGTAGAACGACGGCACGACGAACAGCGTGAGCATCGTCGCGACCAACACGCCGAAGAAGATCACGACGCCGAGGGTGTTCTGGCTCGACGACCCGGGACCCGTGGCGAAGATCAGCGGCACGGCACCCATCATCGTGGCGAACGCGGTCATGATCACCGGACGGAAGCGGATGCGCGCCGCCTCTTCCACGGCCTCCGTGAACTCCCGCCCCTGATCGCGGAGCTGGTTGATGAACTCCACGATCAGCACTCCGTTCTTCGACGCGATGCCGACCAGCATGATGATGCCGATCTGGCTGTAGATGTTCAGCGTCATCCCGGTGATCCACAGCCCGAACAGCCCGCCCGCCACGGCGAGCGGCACGGTGACCATGATCACGAGCGGATGCACGAAGCTCTCGAACTGCGCCGCGAGCACGAGGAAAACGACGAAGAGTGCGACGCCGAACGTGAAGAGCAGCGAGCCCGACGCCTCCTTGAACTCGAGCGACTCGCCTCGATAATCGAGCTGTGCGGTGGGCGGCAGCTCGGTGCGGACGAGATTCTCGAGATAGTCGAGCGCTTCGCCGAGCGTGTAGCCGTCGGCGAGGCTCGCGCTGATAGTGACGGCGCGCAGCCGATTGTAGCGGTTCAGCTCGCTCGGGCCCGCTATGCTCTCGAGGCGCACGAGGTTCGACAGCGGGATCAGCTGCCCGGAGCGCTCGGAGCGGACGAAAATGTTGCGCAGGTCCGAGTAGGTCGCGCGCTGCTCCGGCTTCGCCTGCAGCACTACGTCGTACTCCTCCCCGTCGACGACGTACGTCGTCACGGTGCGCTCGCTCATCATCGTCTGCAGGGTCTGCCCGATCGCGCGCGTGGAGACGCCGAGACTCGCGGCACGGTCGCTGTCGATGCGCACGAGCACTTGAGGCTGCGTCTCCTTCAAGTCGGAGTCGAAGCGCAGCAACCCGGGATTCTCCGACGCGCGGTCGATGATGATGTCGCGCCAGTGGGCGAGCTCCTCGTAGGTCGGCCCGCCGAGCACGATCTGGACCGGCTGGCCTCCGCCGCCGCCTCCGCCGCCGCCGCTGCGGCGCGGGAACGCGATGATCCGCACGGACGGGATCTGCGCCCACTTGCGGTTCAGCTCTTCCATCAGCTCGTCGGTCGTGATCGTGCGCTCGTCCCACGGGCGCAGCGTGACGTTGACGATGCCCGCGGCGTTGCCCCATCCGGGCACCGAGACGACGCCGCGCTGAATCGTGCCGTCCTCGAAGTAGGGCTCCATGTAGGACTCGGCCTGCATGCCGGCCTCGACCATCTGCTCGAAGCTCATGCCTTCGGGCGCCTGGAGCTGCGCGTTGAACTGCCCCTGGTCCTCCTCGGGCGCGTACTCCTGCGGCACCTGCCGGACGAGCGCATACGCGCCGAAGCCGATTGCGATGCTGACCACCGCGGCCGCCCAAGGCGCCTTCAGGCTATGGTGCAGCGCGGCCTTGTACTTCGCCGCGACCCACTCGAAGCCCTTGTCGAGCGCGTGCGTAAGCCGCCCTTCCCTCGTGGCGGGCTTCAGCAGCTTCGAGCAGAGCATCGGCGCGAGCGACAGCGAGAGCACGCACGAGAAGATGATCGCCGCGGCCATCGTGACGGCAAGCTCGGCGAAGATGCGGCCGATGTTGTCCTTCAGGAACGCGACCGGCGCGAACACGGATACGAGCACGGCCGTGGACGCGAGAATCGCGAACGACACCTGGCGCGTGCCGTTGAAGGCGGCGAGCAGCGGCGCTTCACCGGTCTCGATGCGGCGATGCGCGTTCTCGAGCACGACGATCGAGTCGTCGACGACGAGCCCGATGCAGAGCACGAGCGCGAGCAGCGTGACGAGATTGATCGAGTACCCGAAAGCGGCCAGCGCGGAGAACGACGCGATCAGGCACACCGGGATCGTCACGAGCGGAATCAGCATCGCGCGAAGATTGCCGATGAAGACGAAGATCACGAAGCCGACCAGGACGGTGGTGATCAGGATCGTCTCGTAAACGGACCTGATCGCCGAGCGGATATAGATGGAATCGTCGCCGCTCGTGATGATCCGCATGCCTTCCGGAAACTCGTCGTTCAGCTTCGCGACCTCGGCCTTCACGGCGTCGAGCACCTCGACCGTGTTCGCGGTGGATTGCTTGATCACGCCGAACCCGGTCGTGGTCGCGCCGTTCGTTCTGAACATCCGCTCGTGCTGCCGCGGGCCCACCTCGACGTCCGCAACCTCGCCGAGCCGCACGAGGTGGCCGTCCTCGCCCTCGAAGAGCACGAGGCGGCGGAAGTCTTCGGCCGTCTGGTAGTTGCGTGCGATGCGGACCTGGAAATCGCGGTCGAGCGACTCGATCCTCCCGGCCGGGAGCTCGATGTTCTCCGCGCGGAGGGCGTTCTCGACGTCGGTGACGGTGAGGTTGCGCGCGGCGAGCGCGTGCCGGTCGAGCCAGATGCGCATCGACGGGCCGCCGGCCCCGAAGACCCGGATCTGCGAGACGCCCGGGATCGACGCGAAGCGGTCGATGACGTAGCGCTCCATGTAGTCCGTGAGCTCCATCATGCCCATGCGGTCGCTCGTGAGCGTGAGCCACATGATGGGCTGCGTGTCGGAGTCGGACTTCGATACGGACGGCGGATCCGCGTCCTCCGGCAAGCGGCCGAGGATGCGCGAGACGCGGTCGCGCACGTCGTTCGCCGCCTCGTCCAGATCGCGGTCGAGCTCGAACTCGACGGTAACGCTGGACTGCCCGTCGCGGCTCGTCGAGCGGATCGACTTGACCCCCTCGATGCCGCTCAGCTCACCTTCGAGGATCTGCGTGATGCGCGTCTCGATGATCGCCGCGGACGCCCCGGGATACGAGGTTTGGACTTGGACGACCGGCGGCACGACGTCCGGCTGCTCCCGGACCGTGAGATCGCGAAACGACAGCACGCCGAAAGCGACGAGCACGAGGCTGATGACGGTCGCGAAGACCGGCCGCTTGACCGAAACGTCCGACAGCCACATCGGCTATCCGCTCCTATTTCCTCCAGACGTGCCCGTTCCGCAACACCGGGCTCGCCGTACCGCTGTTCCTACCCGCTCGCGACCGCGGACCGGAGCTCCGAGGTCGCGGAGTCGCTGATCTCCTGCTCGGCGCCTTCGAAGCGCACGCGGACGCCGTCGCGCAGCTTGATGATGCCCTCGGCGACGATCAGATCGCCCTCCTCGAGCCCGGCCGTGACCTCGACGATCCCGAACCGCCGAGCCCCGACCTGAATCTGATGCTGGCGGGCGACGTGGTCCGGGCCGACCCGGTACACGTAGGCACGATCCTGGACCTGGAACACGGCGCTCTCGGGCACCACGAGCGCCATGCGCTTTTGCGTGACGACCTCGACCGTGAGCAGCATGCCCGGGCGCAGGGCCCGGTCCTCGTTCGGAATGTGCGCGCGAACGGGGACTGCGCGGGTGATCGGGTCGACGCGGGAGCCGACCGTGCGCACGACGCCTTCGAACTCCCGGCCCGGGTAGCTGACGCTCCGCGCGACGACGCGCGAGCCCGGCTTCATGTCGCCGATGAACGACTCGGGAACCGTGAAATCGAGCTTGATCGTGGAGATGTCGTCGAGCGTGGTGATCGGCGTGCTCGGCTGCACGAGCGTGCCGGGGCTGACTTGCCGAAAGCCGAGCAGGCCGCTGAAAGGCGCCCGAATCAGGCGGTCGCGCAAGCGCGCGACGATGCTGTCGAGCCGGGCTTGGGCGGCGGCCGCGCGCGTGCGTGCGACGTCGAGCTCGGACCTCGGCGCGAGGCCTTGCTCCGCCAGATCCTCGACGCGGCGAAGCTGCGCCTCCGCATCCTCGAGGTTGGCCTCCGCCTCGGCGAGCAGCGCCTCTTCCTCCTGGTTCGTGAGCTGCACGAGGATCTCGCCTGCCTCGACGTAGTCGCCGTCCTCGAAGCTCACCGCGCTGACCGTGTCGGTGACCTTGGCCGTGAGCGTGACCGACTCGTTCGCGAGCGCCGTGCCGAGCGCTTCCACGGTCTCGCTCAGCTCCTCGCGGCGCACCCGGTCGACGATGACGAGCGGTTCTTCCTGCGCCGCGCCGAAACCGCCGCCCTGCGCGGAGGCCGCCGCGCCGCGGGGCGGGACGACGGCACTTTCGTCGCGCATGGCATACCACACGCCGCCACCGATGACGACGAGGGCCAAAACGACTGGAAGCACGTATTTCATTCGCCGCTCGGCGAGCCGCTCGACTCGAAGTGAGGAATCGACCGATTATGCCACACGCTTGGATCGGGCCAGCGAAACGGCGCGCGGCCGGTATGTCTCATTTTTTCTTAAGTCCGCGCGCGATCGGATACCATAACTGCATGACGCTCCGCTCGGCACCGACCCCGCCGCCGCTCGACGCGCTCGTATCCGTGAAGGCGCGCGTGCCGGAGGACGCGATGAGCGCGGGCCTTCTCGGCACCGAGCGATTCGGCCACGGAGTGCGCATCCGCGACGACGGCTTGATCGCCACGATCGGCTACGTCATCAACGAAGCCGACAGCGTATGGATCGGCGCGCGGAACGGCGCGACGGTCCCCGGCTTCGTCGTCGGCTACGACTTCGACAGCGGGTTCGGCTTGGTCAAGCCCGCGATGCCGCTCGAGGGCGCCAGCATCGAGATCGGCTCCGCGACGTCGCTCGCCGTCGGCGACGGGGTCGTGGTCATCGGCAGCGATGACGACGCGGGGCTCGAAGCCCACGTCGTCGCGAAGCGCGAGTTCGCCGGACGATGGGAGTACGTCCTCGACGAGGCGGTTTTTACCTCGCCTCCGCACGCGAGCTGGTCGGGTGCCTCGCTGCTCGACGAGCGCGGCCGGCTCTGCGGCCTCGGCTCCCTCGTGATCCAGAACTTCGAGATCGGCAGTCAGCTCGCCACGGTCAACATGTTCGTGCCGATCGACCTCCTCGTGCCGATCGTCGACGACATTTGCGAGCGCGGGCGGCGCAGAGCGCCGCCTCGGCCTTGGCTCGGGATGCTCGTCGACGACTCTCAGGATCAGCTGATGATCGTCGGCGTGTACCGCAACTGCCCGGCGGACAACGCCGGGTTGAAGCCGGGCGACGTGATCGTCGGGCTCGACGGCGGGCCCGTCTCCGGGCTCGCGAACTTGTTTCGCGAGGTCTGGGACCGCGGCAGCGCGGGCGTGGAGATTCCGATCAGCGTGCTGCGGGGCACGGATCGGCTGGACGTGGTCGTGCGGTCGGCCGATCGCGCGGCGTTTCTGCACAAAGGCACCGTCCAGTAGCGTTTTGGCGCGCTCGTCGCGCCGTGCCCTCCGTTGCCGTCGCTCCGCACCGCACCCGGACGGCGTGCCTTCCAGGTCGGTGAACGCCGCGCCTTCCAGGTCGGTGAACGCGCGCTCCGGCTTTGCGTGCCCGCCGCGCCGAGCACGCATTCTCGAGAATGCCATTCTCAAAAGTGGAAAAGGCGCGGGGACCAGCGGTCCGCCGCGCCTCGGTTCGAAGCCCGCAAGCGGGAGCTCGAGACCCTCGGGCTACCCCTCCTCGGGCGCGCGATACGTGCGGTGGCAGCCGCCGCAGGTGTCGAGCAGCGGCCGCACGAGATCGCGGGCAGCCTCGACACCGCCGCTCTCCGCAGCCTCGGCGACCGCCTGCGCCGCGTCCTGAAACGCCTTGGCGCGCTGCTCGAAATCCGTCCAGTTCATCCAGATGTCGGGCGTTGCTCGGCTCCCCGCCGGGATTCCCTGGGGCATGAAGCCCTCGAGCAGCATGCCGGACAGCGTGGCGACGTCGCTCGCCGCCTTGCGGAACACGGCGTCGTCCACCGGAATCTCACCACGCGCCATGCCGCCGATCGGCGTCATCTTGTACGCGACCGCGTGCATGACGGCGTCGCGGAATACGAACGCTTCGCCCTCAGGCGTGTCCTCGACCTCGGCCGGGCCGCCTCCACCGCATCCGGCCAACATCGCCATGCCGATGAAGGCACCGGCGGCTGCAATTCTGCTGGGCAATCTCTTCATCTTGGACCTTCTGGTTATCTCCTGGACGAAATAGCGGAGCAGGATAAACAAATCCTTCGAGGCGCCGCAAGCGCGGGCAAGAATCGTGCGGTGCGGAATCGCGCAGCGAACTGGCGAGTTTCGAACGGCGGACCGTCGTTCATATCCGACGAGTCGAACGGTACGCCGTCGTTCGCTCCCGACGAGTCGAACGGCGTACGTCGTCTCCACGCCGTTTCGACGCCGGCAACACTCACGTGCGGGCGGCGCGGCGCTCCGTCAGCACCTCGTCGATCAGGAACAAGTCGGTGAGCAACGCACGAAGGTGGATCGACGCGTTCAGATTGTCGACGAGCTGGGAGCCGATATCGGGCTGCGCGAGCACGAGACGCACGGCGGAGCGTGCGACGGCCGCGTCGCGGTCGAGCGCTTCGAGAAACGCGCCGGCGCTTTCCGCGGTGGCTCCGCCGCGGCGCGCGATGCACTCCCGCACGACGGCGCCCAGACCTTCGAGCGCCGCTTGCATCGCTTCGAGGAACTCGCGAACGTTGCGGCCGGCACCCGCGCCGCGGTCCGTGTCGCGACCCTGGGCGGCGTAGGCGAGCAGGAACTCGTAGCCGGACTCGATCGCCTCGATGTGCCGGTCCAGCTCGGCACGCGGGCCGTCTTCAACGTTCATTCGGTCACCTGCCAGCGCTGCTCGTCGTGATGGCTCCGGTACTCGTCCCGAGTGATCCAGCCGCGGATCATCGCGCGCGTGAAGAGGAGCTTCTCGGGACGAAGCGCGAAATAGACGTGAGCGATCACCATCGTCACGAGGCACAGCGCGGCGAGCCCGTGAACGACATAGATCACGCCCCACGTGGGCGCGGGAAGCCAATAAGGATTCCTCTCCCACCATGGCGTGTCGATGCGCACCATCATCAACGCACCCGTGATCGACGCGGCGATCAGCACGAGCGCGAACAGATGATGGATGAGCTTCTGAGCGAGGGAATACTTTCCGGGCTTGCGCGGCGGCTGCGACGTGAGCCGCAGGTTCCAACGTGCGATGGACGTGAGATCGCGCCAGTCCGCGCCGCCGATCCACATGCTTCTCGGGCTTTGAGCAAGCAGCGCGCGGAACACGTGAAACACGATCGACGCAATCAGGACGAAGCCCGCGATCCAATGTGCCGCGACCCAAGGGAACTGCAAGCCGACGATCGGCAGGAACGCCGTGGCGAGCAGCGTGAGGACGGCCGCCGCGGTGACCCAGTGAAAGACGCGGTCGATCAGCGCATGCCGGAGAACGCGGTCGGCCGGCGATCGGACGCTGCCTGCCGCTGACTTCGTCGTGCTCACGTCGTTGCCGCCTCGCCGGGAACCCGTCGCATCCATTGCTCGGACAGGCTCCTATTCCTTCGGGGCGAGGAGCAAACGGTAAAGCGCGTGCAGGCACACGAAGGCGATGCCCGCAGCGAGGAACACCCACAGCAGATCCCAAGACATGCCCTCGAGCACCTCTTGCCCGTACACGTCGCGGCTCACGCGGAACAGCTCCATCCGATCACCCATCCCCGCGAGAAAAAGGTGTCAGACACCTTTTTCCGAAGAAAACGTGTCTGACACCTTTATTTTCGCGTCTGACACCTTTTTCGCCGAACGACCCTACGCCGTGTTCACCTGCAACGGCTTGTGCGACTGCGGGCGGCCGGCCGCGGCGTTCACGATCATGTCCGTGACGACCGGCGTGCGATTGAAGTAGTGGCCGCCGAGCGCGTCCGAGATCGCGCAGAGGAGCGCCGCGGCCGCGCAGCCTTGCACCGGCTCGCCGATACCCTTCGCGCCGACCGGGTTCTGCGGGTCGGGGATATCGACGGCCGCCGTGCGCATGCCGGACGCGACGTCGAGATACGACGCGGGCTTCGCCTGGAGCAGGCCGACGTTGCCGGGCAGCCCGTTCTGCGGATCGTAGATGTGCCGCTCGAGCGTCGCGAGCCCGAAGCCCATCACGGCGCCGCTCCTGATCTGCGCCGCGAGCCCGAGCGGGTGAATCACCGTGCCCGAGTCCGCGACCCCGACGTAATCGACGATCTCGAAATTGCCGGTCTCGACGTCGAGCTCGATCTGCACGAACCCGGCCGCGAGCGCGGCGACGGTGCCGGTGTGCTCGAGATTGTCCTTCGCGACGCCGACGAGACCGGTGCCGGCGAGCGCCGCGACGGACGCTTGCGTCATCGGGTTCAGGTCGTCGGGCGCTTCGTGGCCGTCGAACTTGCCGCCGAGCTCGATCGCCCGCTGCGCGGCTTGGGCGTAAGTGAGCCCGGTGGCCGGATCGTCCTTGCGGAAGACGCGCTCGTCGGCGATGTCGTAATCGTCCGGCGCGCCGCCGAGATCCATTGCGGCGATCTCCTTGAGCTTCGCCACCGCGTCCATTGCCGCGACGTAATTGGTCCGCGTCATCGTGAACGACGTATTGCTGCCGAACTGACCGAGGTTCCACGGCAGGTGCCTGCTGCTGTCGCCGCGCTCGATCACGCAGCTCTCCCAGCGGCACTTCAGCGTCTCGGCGGCGACCCGGGACGTGGTGGCATAGGAATAGGTGCCGAGGTTGCCGACGCCGGTGTGAATGTGGAGCTTGCCGTCCGGTGTGATGACGACGAGCCCGTCGAAGCCGCTCGCGCCGGCCGGATGGTACGCCTGCCCGATGCCGACGCCGGTGACCTTCGAGCCGTTGCGCCGGCCGCTCAACGCGCGCTTCTCTTCCCAGCCGAACTCGGCGGCTCCCTTCTCGAGCGCTTCGCGGATGTGCGCGCTCGTGACGCCGCCCTGGTCCGCGCCGTAGCGGGTCGCGTCGTTCGGCGCGTTGATCCGCCGGATCTCGAGGCGATCCACGCCGAGCTGACGCGCCGCCTTGTCGATCAGCGGCTCGACGGCCATCGCGATCTGGTTCTGGCCCGGCCCTCGCTGCGGCCCGCGGGGCGGCGTGTTCGTGAGCACCGGCACGCCGCGGAAGCGCATCGCCGGCGGCGTGTAGACGAGCGACAGGGCATCCGCCGCGGAAAGCCAGTCGCTGAAGCCGCCGTGCGGTCCGTTCTCCTGGACGATGTAGAGATCCGCCGCGGTGACCCGGCCGTTGGAGGCGAAGCCGAGCTTGATTCGCCCTTGGAAGCCGGCGCGTGCGGAGCCGATGTAGTACTCCTCGTGCCGGGCGATCCGCATCATCACCGGCCGGCCGATCTTCTTCGACATCAGCGCGGGGACCGCGACGATCGGGTAGGCGCCGCCCTTCGACCCGAAGCCGCCGCCGCAGAACTCGGCGATGAACACGAGATTCTCGGGCTCGACGCCGATGAAGCGGGCGATGGTCGGTACCGGGAAGCTTTGGCTTTGCGACGAGGCATGCAGAAAGCACTTGCCGTTCTGCCAGTACGCGAGGACGCTGCGCGGCTCCAGCGAATGATGCGACACGCCGGCGGTGACGAAAGTCTCGTCGAGGACGAGCGCCGCTTGCGCGAAGCCGCCGTCGACGTCGCCGTAGGACCACTCGGTGATCGGGGCACCCTCCGGCAGCCGCTCCTCGCCGGCGGCGGCGAAATCCTGCGCGGTCCACTTGTACCGCTGCAGCGGGATCCGGCCCTGCGCGACGTTGCCTTCGACGCGGGCGTCCGGCCCGCCGGGGTAGAGGCTCTCGAGCGGATCGACGGTGAACGGCAGCTCCTCGTAGTCCACACGAACGCGCTCGAGCGCGTCGGCGGCCGTCGTCTCGTCCTCGGCCGCGACGGCGAGAATCGGTGCGCCGACGAAGAGCGGCTCGTTCGTCAGAATCGGGTCCTGAGGCGCGGGGAAGGCGGGCACGTCGTCGGCCGTGAGGATGCCCACCACGCCCGGCATCGCGAGCGCCTCGCTCGGATCGACGCTCCGCACGCGGGCATGCGGGAACGGGCTCGTGAGCAGCTTGCAGAACACCATGCCGTCGGCGCGAAAGTCCTCCGCATACCTGGCCCTGCCGGTGACCTTCGCCCGCAGATCGGGCGGAACGAAATCCTTGCCGAGCAACGTGTATGCCATCGCGACTCTCCTCGGGCAGTGCCCGGATGATACCGGAGACGGCCGGCACCGTGCATTCGGTGCCGGATCTGCGTTTAGCGCATTCGGTGCCGGACGTGCAGGCTACCCGACGAAGAGCGGCGGCTCGTCGACGGCAGCACGCTGCTCGCGGAGCGCGAGCACGTGCTCTTCCCAGTGCTTCGGCTCGGTGAACCACGGGAACGCGCGCGGAAAGGCGGGGTCGCGCCACCGCCGCGCGATCCAGGCGTTGTAGTGGATCATCCTGAGGCTCCTCAGGGCCTCGATCAGATGCAGCTCCCGATAGTCGAAGTCGCGGAACTGCCGATACCCCTCGAGGAGGTCCGCGAGCTGAACCGTCATCTCGTCGCGGCTGCCCGACAGAAACAGCCACAAGTCCTGCACGGCCGGGCCGTTCATGCAATCGTCGAGATCGACGAAATGAGGGCCCGCGTCGGTCCAGAGCACGTTGCCCGGGTGGCAGTCGCCGTGGATCCGCAGCTCCGAATAGCCGCCGGCGGCCTCGAACCGGCGCTCCACGGCTTCGAGCACGTCGACCGCGATCGCGTGATAGCTCGCGGACAGATGCGGCGGGATGAAGCCGCTTTGCTCGAGCGTCTCGACCGAGCGCCAGCCCAGCGCCTCGATCGACAGCGACGCACGGTGCCGGAAGCGCTCGCGGCCGCCGATCGCATGAATGCGGGCGATCAGGCGGCCCATCTGCCCGCGCTCGGCGGCCGTCGCGAGCTCCGGCCACCGCCCGCCCCGCCGCTCGAAGACAGCGAACCGGTACCCTTCGTGCTCGTGCAGCGTCGCGCCGCCGAGCACCATCGGCGGGACGACCGGGATCTCGGCCTCGGCCAGCTCGAGCGCGAACCGATGCTCCTCGAGAATCGCCTCGTCCGACCAGCGATCCGGCCGATAGAACTTCGCGACGATGAACCCGTCGGACGAGCCGAGCTGATAGACCCGGTTCTCGTAGCTTGCGAGCGCGATGATCCTGCCGTCGCACTCGCAGCCGACGCTCTCGACGGCCGCGAGGATCAGGTCCGGTCCGAGTCGCGCGTAAGGCAGCTCTGCGTTCATGAGACTTCCCGCCCGGGCTCCGGCTTATGATGTAATCGTTTCACGATCGAAGAGGCGAACGTGAGCCGGATCATCCCCTACCCTACGCATGCCCACGCGCTCGACAACGGGCTCGAGGTGATCCAGGTTCCGATGCCGAGCAACGGTCTCACGGCCTACTGGTCGATCGTGCGCACGGGCTCCCGCGACGAATACGAGGCGGGACGCACGGGCTTCGCGCACTTCTTCGAGCACATGATGTTTCGCGGCACGGAGCGCTACCCGGCCGATGTCTATCAGCGGATTCTGACCGAGATCGGCGCCGACGCAAACGCGTACACCACCGACGACCTCACCGCCTACCACGTGTCCATGGCGTCCGAGGACCTCGAGACGGTCATCGAGCTCGAAAGCGACCGGTTCAAGAACCTCTGCTACTCGGAGGCGGACTTCGAGACCGAAGCGGGCGCGGTCTACGGCGAGTACCGCAAGAGCCGCACCGACCCCACGTTCACGTTGCACGAAGCGGTCGTCGAGGCGGCCTTCGACGTGCATCCCTACGGCCACACCACGATGGGCTACGAAGCCGACATCGCAGCAATGCCGAAGCTCTACGAATACTCGCGCGAGTTCTTTGCCCGCTACTACCGTCCGGACAACACGACCCTGCTCGTCGCGGGCGACGTCGATCCCGACCGCGTGTTGCGAATGGTCGAGCGGCACTACGGCGACTGGGAGCCGGGATATCGTGCCCCGCCGATCCCCGAGGAGCCCGCGCAGCAGGCGCCGCGGCGGGTCGACGTCGCCTACGACGGCCGCACGCTTCCGATCGTCTGGCTCGCGTACAAGATCGACGCGTTCGACCCGGCGAACCGCCGCCGGGTCGCGGCCGATCTTCTCGCCGACCTCGCGTTCGGCCCGACGAGCGAGGCCTATCGCCGGCTCGTCCTCGACGAGCAGATCGTGGAGCATCTCGACGCGGGCGCCGCGGCGAACCGCGACCCGGGGCTCTTCGACATCTTTGCGCGCGTCAAGGATCCGGCGAAGATCGATCACGTGCTCGACGTGATCGACGGCACGATCGCGGCGCACCGCCACGCGCCGCCGGACGCCGAGCGCCTCGCGCCGATGAAGTCGCGCTTGAAGCACGGCTTCCTGATGGGACTCGAGACGCCGGACTCGGTCGCGCAGCGCGCCGCGCGCTACGTCGCGGTCGGCCGCGGTCTCGACGCGCTCGAGGCGCTCTATGCGGCGTACGACCGCGTCACGCCGGGCGACGTTCGGGACGCCGCCGCGTACCTCGCCCCCGAGCGGCGCACCGTCGGCGTGCTGCGGGGCCGCGAATGAGCGCGAGCGCGCACGAGCGAAGCGGAGCGCCGGGTGCACCTCGGGTGGACGTGCTGCTGCCCGTGCCGGCCGAGCCTACCGTGTCGTTCTCGATCTCGTTCCGCGTCGGCTCCCAGGACGATCCGCCCGGCAAGGAGGGCCTCGCATACCTCACCGGCCTGATGCTCGCGGAGGCGGCCACCGAGAACCGCTCGTTCGACGAGATTCTCGAGGCGCTCTATCCGCTCGCGTCCGGCTACGCCGTCCGCGTGGACAAGGAGACGACGACCCTCACGGGCCGCACGCACCGCGACAACCTCGACCGTTACGTTCCGCTCCTGACGGACGCGTATCTCAAGCCCGCGTTCGCGGCGCGCGACTTCGAGCGGCTCAGGAGCGACGCCGTGAACGACATCGAGAACACACTGCGCTACGCTCAGGACGAGGAGCTCGCGAAGGCGGCGCTGCACGCGTTCGTCTTCGAGGGCACGCCCTACGCGCATCCGCCCGAAGGCACGGCCGCGGGCCTGCGCAACGTCACGCTCGACGACGTGCGCGCGCTTTATCGGCGCCGCTTCACGGCGGCGAACGTGACGATCGGGCTCGCCGGCGGATTCGACGACGCGCTCGTCCGGCGCATGGCCGAGACGAAAGCCGAGCTCCCGCCCGGAGCGCCGGCGACGCCGCCGGTCGTTTCGCCGCGGCCGGTCGATCGCTTCGAGGTGCTCCTGATCGACAAGCCGGGCGCGGACGCGTCGATCAGCTTCGGCTACCCGCTCGGCGTCCGGCGCGGGGAGCGCGACTTCTACGCCCTCGCCGTCGCGAACTCCTGGCTCGGCGAGCACCGCAACCAGTCGAGCCACCTTTTCCAGGTGATCCGCGAGATGCGGGGGCTGAACTACGGCGACTACTCGTACATCGAGGCCTTTCCGGAGGGCGGCGAGCGCACGATGCCGCCGGTGAACGTGCCGCGCCGGCACCAGCTGTTCGAGGTGTGGATCCGGACGCTCCCGAACGAGCACGCGCACTTCGCGCTGCGCGCCGCGCTGCGGGAGCTCGAACGGCTCGTGACTCGTGGAATGACGCGCGAGGAATTCGATCTGACGCGCGCGTTCCTCTCGAAGTACGTGCGCCATTTCGCCGAGACCACGTCGCGGCGGCTCGGCTATGCGATGGACGACCGCTTCTACGGGCTCGAAGGCGAAGGCCACCTCGAGCGTTTCGTGCGGACGATGGACGAGCTGACCGTCGACGACGTGAACATGGCGGTCGCGCGGCACTTGCGCGCGGATCGCGCGAAGATCGCGATCGTGACCGGCGCGGCCGACGCGCTCGCGAAGGCCCTCGCGGACGGCGCGCCGAGCCCGATCCGTTATGCCACGCCGAAGCCGCCCGACGTGCTCGGCGAGGATCGCGAGATCGAGCGCCATCCGCTGCCGATCGCCGCGGACGCTATCCGGGTGATGCCGGTGGAAGAGGCGTTTGCGCGCTGAAGCGGCGACGCATCGTGAACTTTCGGACCGCCGAGGAAGACGTCGAGCGCGCGATAGAGGTCGTCGCGCGCCTCGGCCGCGAGTGCGACCGGGAGATGCGGGCGTCGCGCTTCGGCGCGTGAGCCGGCGGCGGAGCTACTTCAGCGCCTTGTAGAGAAACGGCAGGCTGCGGTCCATCCGGTGGTCGATCCCGGAGTGCGTGCCGTCGAACTCCTCGTATCGATGCGCGATTCCGTGCTCGGCCAGCCGCTTCGACAGGATCCGCGAGCCGTAATGAATGCGGTACTGATCCCGCCAGCCGCAATCGATGAAGATGCCGCGCAACGTCTTCAGATTCGCCGCGTACCGCCCGACGAGGCGAATCGGATCGTGCCTCAGCCACCGGCGCCACCGCTCCGGAATCAGCTCCCCGGTCTCGAGATCGAACGGCACGCGGATCCGACGGGGATCGGCAGGGTCCGGATCGTAGGTCGCGGCCATCGCGATGTTCATCAGGCAGTGCACCTCGGCGTTCGTCGGCTGAGGCTTGCGCCAGACGGCCTCGAGAAAGCGCCGAATGCGTCCGTCGTCGACGCCCGGCTCGGCGGCCGGCGCCTCCGCAAGGACATCCACGGGCCCTTCACGACGCGGCTTCTGGCGGTACTTCGCGAGCTCGTCGAGCGTGCTCGGCCAGTCGCAGCCGTAGACGAAGTCGAAATAGGCGTCGCCCGAGTGGCTCGCGACGGCGCCCCAGTACCGTGCGTACTTCATGCCGTGGATGATCGCGCCATACCCGCCCGACGACTTGCCGAAGCAGCCTCGATGCCTCCGATCGGCGAGCGTGCGGAGCTCGCGGTCGACGAACGGGACGAGCTCCCGCGTGAGGTAATCCGCGTAGCGGCCGACTGCGGGAGAGTTGATGTACTGATTGCCGCCGAGCGCCGTGAAGCAGTCCGGGAACGCGATGATGCAAGGCCCCATCTTACGCTCCGCGACGAGCCGCGCCGCGCGCTCGGGCACGTTTTCCTCGAAGTTCTTCCACCCCGTATGCGAGCGGCCGGAGCCCGCGAAGCCGACGAGGTCGTAGAGCACCGGATAGCGCTTCCCGAGGCCGGGACCGCGGCCCTCGTCGTAGCCGGGCGGCAGCCAGACGTCGAGCGGGCGCACGTGGGGATCGCCGAGCGGATTGTCAGCGAGGACTCGCGACGTGATCTCGAACGTGACGACGCGGCCTTCCGGCCATCTCGGTCTCTTCAGCGCCATCCTGTCTCGGGGCCGCAGTCTCGAAGGGCTCGAACGGGCGAGAGTCTATCAGCCCGCGGCGGGCAGGACGGACGGGATGGCCGTCGGCGGCGGGAGCGCGGCCGATTTGCACGGTGTTGCCGGGCGCGTTGGCCGGGCTCAGCGAACGGGATGCCGCGGACGGGATGACGCGAGCCGCTACGCGCGCCCGTGCGAGGAGCCGCCCGCTCGGCCCGGACCGGCCGCATCGAGCTCGCGGAGCAGGGCCGCGAGCTCGCGAAGCGCGCGAAGGATGGCGATGCGGAGATCATCGCCGGCGCCCGCCGTCTCGGGCTCGCAGCGGACTGAACGTGCGGGGAACCGGGCGCCCCCCGGCCCCGCATCCTGCACATTCCGAAGGCGGCCGCGACCGTCGGCTTCGATTGCGCCGCGGCTGCGCTCGCCCCCCAGAGCGAGGAGGAGGCGGTGCACCTCCTGCAGGTCGCTGCGAAGCTGCCGACGGTCGCCGCAACGCAGCCGTTTTCGGCTCATGGCATCTCCCCGGGCAGCAGGGCCTCCTGAGTGTGGCGCGGGCGCGAGCACGGATATCGACGCGGCAGCAAAGACTATAGTCTTTGGTCGACTCGGGCGCAATGCCCATGCTGCGCCGCATGGAAGAGGGCGACTGGCTGAGGACCGCGTTCGGACGACTGCTGAAGGAGCTCCGCGAAGAACGAGGCCTCTCTCAGTCGCAGCTCGCGCTCGAAAGCGATCTCGATCAGACGTTCGTGTCGCTGCTCGAACGAGGGCAGCGTCAGCCGTCGCTGGTCAGTCTCTTCGCGCTGTGCGACGCCCTGCACGTGGAGCCTGACGCGGTCGTGCGTCGACTGATGGCCGCCCGTGCAGCGTCGGCGCGCAGACGCTGAGCGGCGCCGGCGGGTGCAGGCCGCGGCGTCGAGCGACTTGCTTCGAGAGTAAGGCGTTGCCGCCCGTTACGCGTTTCGCGTCGTGCACTGCGGAAGCCGCCGCGGCGAGCGAGTCTTTGCGATTGTCCACTCCGATTTCCGGTCGCTTTGCCGCGAATCGACACGCGCCAGGCCTCTCCTCGGCCGGTAAGCTGTCTTTTCGTACAGCTCGGGAAGCACCGATGAGCGGAAAGGATTCCGTGGCGCTCGTGCAGCTCGTTCGCGACCGGCTGAGGCCGCTGCACCGGCACCTTCAGCTCGTGCACGCCGAGATCGTCGTGACGACGGCCGCGCTCGAGCGGCAGAACGTCGACGTCGACCGCGATGTCGCGCGTGTCTTGAAGCATTGCGTCGGGGCAAGGCTGCACGGGCAAATCGAAGGCGCAGCCGAGGTGATCGCGTCGCTGGAGCGCCTGCTCACCGCGCAGCCGGCCGGCCGCGGGCCGCCGGCGAAGGGCGCCGGGCCGGGCCGGCGTCAGGAGAGGCGGTCCGCGCGGGGCACGCCGCGCTCACGGCAGTCCAAGTCCTGAAGCAGACTGGCCAGGGCGTTCAGCGACTCGAAGACGGCCCGCCTGCGCGCGGGCGCGTCGAAGGGGTCTGGACACGTGCCGGGCACGGGCGGCCAGATCACGTAGGGGTTGCGCGGAGCCGGTGCCGGCTCGAGACGCCGCAGCCCGGCCGCCCGGTCCTCCACGCACACCGAGTTCCCGGATTCGAGCCGGTTCCGCAGCTCCCGGCAGCGCTCCCACAGGGCACGCTCGACGAGCTCCAGGCCGATGTCGCGGCGCGATGGTCGCTTCATGTCGTTCACCTGCTCTATTTCTACCGGGATCCGTGCGGATTTCTGTCAACTAAATGACTCGATCGTGAAATCTCCGAGGCTCCGGCCCTTATCGGACCCAGGAGGATTTCGTTCTCCCCCGCTTCGCCCCAAGCTCTGCTCGGCATCTTTCCAAATTTTGCAGCTGCTGCGGCGCGCCAGCGCACCCACGCGGGTATCAGACGCGAGCCTCGGGCGCGTAGAACACCTGTCTCCCGCCGGATACGTCCGGCCTCTCGCGCCGACCCCACTGGCACCATCCTTGCATCGGCGACTCGATACCCCAAGGCTGGCTCACCCCGATGCCCGACGAAGCGCTGTGGCCGCTGGGTCTTTATTTGGCCGCCGTTCTGGTGCTGGTCGCCCTCGTGCTCGGCGCCTCCCACGTGCTCGGCGAGCGCCATCGAGAGAGGGCGACCGGCGATCCGTTCGAGTCGGGCATGGTGCCGGTGCACCGTGCGCGTTTTCGCGTCGATGCGCAGTTCTACGTCTTGGCCGTGCTGTTCGTGATCTTCGATCTCGAAGCGATCTTCGTGATCACGTGGGCCGTCATCGCCCGGGAGGGCGGCTGGCCGGCGTACATCGAGATCGCGATCTTCATCGTCGTGCTGATCGCAGCGCTCGCCTACTTGTGGCGTGTCGGCGCGCTCGACTGGGGCCCGCACGGGCGCCGACCGGCCTCGCGCTCACGCCTCTTCCCGACGGCCGCGCGCCTCGGACCGACGCTGACACCGGCGGGCCGCGAGTCGCTCGCCAGGTTCCGGGGCGATTGACGATGCGCTGGTGGCTGACGAGGGCTGCGGACGGAACGGATGGCGAGCGCCGTCAAGCCGCGGACGAAAACCGGGCAGTCAGCGAAGAGGTCATGCAGCGCAACGTGTTCCTCAGCACGTTGCAGGATCTCGCTGCCTGGTCCCGCAAGTACTCGATCTGGCCGTTCAACTTCGGGCTCTCGTGCTGCTACGTGGAGATGGCGACGTCGTTCACGAGCAAGTTCGACATCGCGCGCTTCGGCGCGGAAGTGATTCGCGCAACGCCCCGCGAGTCGGACTTGATCGTGATCTCCGGCACCGTGTTCAAGAAGATGGCGCCGGTGATCCGGCGGCTCTATGAGCAGATGATGGAGCCGCGATGGGTCATCTCGATGGGCTCGTGCGCAAACTCCGGCGGCATGTACGACGTGTACAGCGTCGTGCAGGGCGTCGACAGCTTCTTGCCGGTCGACGTCTATGTGCCCGGCTGCCCGCCCCGTCCGGACGCGCTGCTCGAAGGGCTCACGTTGCTGCAAGCGGCCGTCGGGACCGAAAGACGCCCGCTGAGCTGGGTCGTGGGCCCCCAGGGCGTCGAGCGCGCGCCGCGGCCGAGCTTCCGGGATCAGAAGCGCGCGGAGCGCACGAGTCAGCGCACGTTACGTCCGCCCGATTCGGTGTAGTGGAAGGCTTGGACGAAGGACTCGACCGAAGCGCGCCACGGACGAGCAGCGACGCTCCGTCCGCCGCCCTCCACCCGGGGATGCACGCCGCGGAGGAAGCCGCGGCCCTGCTCGAGCGGCGCTTCGGCGCCCGGATCTTCGCGGCGCCGCGGCAGGCGACCGCCGACGGCATTCCGACCCTCTGGCTCCACAAGGAGCACGTGCCGGGCGCGCTCGAGCATCTGAAGACCAGGCTCGAGCAGCCCTACGAGATGCTCTACGACCTGACGGCAATCGACGAGCGCATGCGCGAGCGCCGCGACGGCCAGCCGGACTCCGACTTCTCCCTCGTCTACCACCTCCTCTCCTTCAGCCGCAACGACGATCTGCGCATCAAGGTGCCTCTCCGCGACGACGAGCTCGACGTTCCGAGCATCACGAGCCTCTGGCCGATGGCGAACTGGTACGAGCGCGAGGCGTGGGACATGTTCGGCATTCGCTTCGAGGGCCACCCGAACCTTCGGCGCATCCTGATGCCGCCGACCTGGGAAGGCCATCCGCTGCGCAAGGAGCACCCGGCGCGCGCGACCGAGATGGGCCGCTTCGCGCTGCCGGACGACCGCTACGAGACCGAGACCGAGGCGCTGCGTTTCGTGCCGGAGGAGTGGGGCATGCGCCGCAGCAGCCCGACGACCGACTTCATGTTCCTGAACCTCGGTCCAAATCATCCGAGCGTGCACGGTGTGTTCCGCATCGTGCTCCAGCTCGACGGCGAGGAGATCGTCGACGCGGTCCCGGACATCGGCTGGCACCACCGTGCGGCCGAGAAGATGGGCGAGCGACAGTCGTGGCACACGTACATTCCGTACACCGATCGCGTCGACTACCTGGGCGGCGTGATGAACAACCTGCCGTACGTGCTCGCCGTGGAGCAGCTCGCGGGCATCGAGGTGCCCGAGCGCGCGCGCGTCATTCGTGTGATGCTCGCCGAGCTCTTCCGCATCGCGAGCCACCTCGTCTTCTACGGCACGTTCACGCAGGACGTCGGCGCGCTGTCACCCGTGTTCTACATGTTCACGGATCGCGAGCGCGTGTTCGAGATCATGGAAGCCATCTGCGGATTTCGGATGCATCCCGCGTGGTTCCGCATCGGCGGCGTCGCCGCGGACCTCCCGAACGGATGGGATCGGATGGTCCGCGAGTTCCTGCGATGGATGCCGCCGCGGCTGCGCGAGTACGAGCGCATAGCGCTCGACAATCGGATTCTGAAGGCGCGCGCCGTCGGCGTCGGCGCGATGACCGCGCAGGAAGCAATCGAATGGGGCGTGACGGGCCCGAACCTGCGTGCGACCGGCTTCGATTGGGACTTCCGCAAGAAGCGGCCGTACTCGGGTTACGAGCACTTCGAGTTCGACGTGCCGCTCGGAAGGAACGGCGACTGCTACGACCGCTGCGTCGTGCGCGCCGAGGAGATTCGCCAGAGCCTGCGCATCATCGAGCAGTGCCTCGAGAACATGCCGCCGGGGGACTACAAGTCGCGACATCCGCTCGCGACGCCTCCGATCAAGGACCGCACGATGCACGACATCGAGACGCTGATCCATCACTTCCTCAACGTCAGCTGGGGGCCGGTGGTGCCGGCGGGCGAAGGCATCGTGACGATCGAAGGCACGAAGGGGGCTTACGGGTACTACCTGATCAGCGACGGCGGCCCGATCCCGTACCGCGTGCGCATCCGCACGCCGTCGTTTCCGCATTTGCAGATCCTGCCGCTGATCTCGCGCGGACTGCTGATCGCGGACTTGATCGCGATCCTGGGGAGCATCGATTTCGTGATGGCGGACGTGGACCGATGAGAGCCTGAAAAAAAGGTGTCAGACACCTTTTTCGCCGAAAAGGTGTCTGACACCTTTTTTCGGGCAGCGGAGGCACCTCGACGATGTTGAGCCCGGAAGAAGTTGCAGCGATCGAGCACGAGGTCGCGCTGTACGACCGGAAACGGGCGGCCTGCATCGACGCGCTGAAGATCGTGCAGCAGCGGCGCGGATGGATCTCGGACGAGGACCTCCGCGACATCGCCGGGCTGCTCGAGATGCCGGTCGACGAGCTCGACGCCGTCGCGACGTTCTACAACCTGATCTATCGCCGCCCGGTCGGACGGCACGTCGTGCACGTTTGCGACAGCGTGAGCTGCTGGCTGATGGGGACGGAGGCGATTTCCGATCGGCTGCGCGAGCGTTTCGGCGTGTCGTTCGGCGAGACGACTGCCGACGCGCGCTTCACGGTGCTGCCGATCCCGTGCCTCGGCTGCTGCGACCGGGCGCCTGCAATGCTCGTGGATGGGAACTTGCATGCCGATCTCGACCCGTCGCGGGTCGACGAAGTGCTGGAACGTTACGACTGATGGAACGGCCGCTCACCGCCAACATCAGGCCCGACCGCGAGCCGCTCGATATCGACGGCTACGAGCGGGCCGGCGGCTACCGCGCCGTGCGTGAGGCGCTCCAGCGGATGACGCCGGAGGACGTGCTCGCCGCCGTCACCGAATCCGGCCTCCGCGGCCGCGGCGGAGCGGGCTTCCCGACCGGCCAAAAGTGGAGCTTCATGCCGCGGGGCGAAGGAGCGCCCACCCCGCGCTATCTCATCGCCAACGCCGACGAGATGGAGCCCGGGACGTTCAAGGACAGGCTGCTCCTCGAAGGCGACCCTCACCTGCTGATCGAAGGCATGATCGTGAGCGCGTACGCGATCGGCGCGACGACCGGCTACATCTTCCTGCGCGACGAGTATCGCCTGGCCGCCGAGCGGCTGCGCCGCGCGCTCGCCGAGGCGGCCGGGCGCGGCTGGCTCGGCGAGCACATTCTAGGCACGGGCTTCAGCCTCGACATCCACCTGCACACGAGCGCCGGCCGGTACATCTGCGGCGAGGAAACGGCGCTGATCAACGCGCTCGAAGGCCGGCGCGCGATTCCGCGCACAAAGCCGCCGTTCCCGCAGGCGGTCGGCCTCTGGGGCAAGCCGACCGTGGTGAACAACGTGGAGACGCTCTGCAACGTCCCGCACATCGTGAACAACGGCGCGGAGTGGTTCAAAGGCTTGAGCCGCACCGACAACGCGGGCACGAAGATCTACGGCGTCAGCGGCAAGGTGAAGCGCCCCGGCGCGTGGGAGCTGCCGATGGGGACGACGATACGCGAGCTGCTCGAGGAGCACGCGGGAGGAATGCGGGGCGGATACCGCTTCCGCGGCGTTCTCCCCGGCGGCGCATCCACGGATTTCCTCGTCGAGGAGCATCTCGACGCGCCGATGGACTTCGATGCCATCCAGAAGCTCGGCAGCCGCCTCGGCACCGGCACGATGATCGTGCTCGACGACCGTACGTGCCCCGTCGCGATGGTCCACAACCTCGAGCACTTCTTCGCACAGGAGTCGTGCGGCTGGTGCACGCCGTGCCGCGACGGCCTGCCTTACGTCGAGCAGCTTCTCGCCGCGATCGACGATGGCGACGGCCGCTTCGAGGATCTCGACCTTCTCGAGATGCACACGCGCCATCTCGGCCCCGGCCGCACGTTCTGCGCGCACGCACCGGGCGCGATGGAGCCGCTGCAAAGCGCGCTCCGGTGGTTCCGCGACGACTTCGAGCGCCACATCGCCGAACGGAGGTGCCCGTACCGATGACCGCAAGCCTCGAAAAAAGGTGTCAGACACTTTTTTGGCGAGAGAAAAAGTGCCAGACACCTGTTCCCCAAAAAACGTGTCTGACACCTTTTCCGCGGCCACCTTTTCGGCGGGGAGAGCCGTAACCCGTGCCGATCTACGTCGACGATCGCGAGTACCCGGCGGCGCCCGAGAAGAACCTCCTCGAGCATTGCCTCTCGCTCGGCTTCGACCTGCCGTACTTCTGCTGGCATCCGGAGCTCGGCTCGGTCGGCGCCTGCCGCCAGTGCGCCGTCAAGCAGTATCGCGACGAGAACGACCGGCAGGGCCGGATCGTCATGGCCTGCATGACGCCCGCCGCGGACGGCACCCGCATCGGCCTCGACGAGGCCGAGGCCCGCGACTTCCGGGCGCGCGTGATCGAGTGGCTGATGGTCAACCATCCGCACGACTGCCCGGTCTGCGAGGAAGGCGGCGAGTGCCACCTTCAGGACATGACCGTGATGACCGGTCACAACTACCGCCGTTATCGCGGCCTGAAGCGCACGTTCCGCAATCAGTACCTCGGCCCGTTCGTCAACCACGAGATGAACCGCTGCATCGCGTGCTACCGCTGCGTGCGCTTCTATCAGGACTACGCCGGCGGCGACGATCTGCGCGCGTTCGCATCGCATCACCACGTGTACTTCGGGCGCCACGAGGACGGCGTCCTCGAGAACGAGTTCAGCGGCAATCTCGCGGAGGTCTGCCCCACGGGCGTTTTCACCGACAAGCCGTTCGGCGACCGCTACGTGCGCAAATGGGATCTTCAGTCCGCGCCGTCCGTCTGCGTCCACTGCAGCCTCGGCTGCAACATCATTCCGCAGGAGCGATACGGGCGGCTGCGGCGCATCGTGAACCGCTACAACGGCGAGGTGAACCGGTACTTCATCTGCGACCGCGGCCGCTTCGGCTACGGCTTCGTCAACGGCGACACGCGCATCCGCGCGCCGCTCGCGCGCGGCCCGGCCGGCGAGCTCGAAGCGGTGGGGATCGAGGACGCGCTCGAGCGCATCGCCGGCGCGCTCGACGGCGGCGCGATCGGCATCGGCTCGCCGCGCGCGTCGCTCGAAGCGAACTTCGCCTTGCGGCGGCTCGTCGGCGCCGACCGGTTCCACGTGGGCATCTCGGAGACGGATCGGCGCCTGGTCGCGGCGGCGGCCGCGATCTATGCGGAGGGCGGAGCGCGGCCGCCGTCGCTGCGCGAAGCCGGCGACGCGGATGCCGTGCTCGTGCTCGGCGAGGACCCGACACACACCGCGCCGCGGCTCGCGTTGACGCTGCGCCAAGCCGCACGCAACCGTCAAAAGGAGATTGCGGCGCAGCTCCGGATCCCCGAGTGGCTCGATCAGCCGGTGCGCACGGCCGGCCTCGGCCAGTGGAGCCCGTTGTTTATCGCGACGCCGCAGGCGACGAAGCTCGACGCCGTCGCCGCCGGCACGTATCGCGACGCGCCCGAAGGCATCGCGCGGCTCGGCTTCGCGGTGGCGCATCGCCTCGACGGCGCGGCGCCGGACGCGCCGGATTTGCCGGCCGACCCGGCCGGGCTCGCGGACCGGATCGCCGCGGCCCTCGGCGCCGCCGAGCGGCCGCTCGTCGTCTCGGGCACCGGCGCGCGCAGCACGGCCGTGATCGAGGCCGCGGCGAACGTCGCGCGCGCGCTCGCCCGGCGGCTCGGGCGTGCCGCCGACCTCGCACTGATGCTTCCCGAATGCAACAGCGCGGGCTTGGCGCTCCTCGGCGGCCGCGGCCTCGGCGACGCGCTCGAGCGAATCGCGGCCGGGGAAGTCCGCGCGGCGATCGTGCTCGAGAACGACCTCGACCGGCGAATGCCGCGCGCGCTCGCGGAGCGCTTCCGCGCAGGTCTCGAGCATCTGGTCGTCATCGATCACACGCTCACGCCCACGGCCGGCCGCGCCGACGTCATGCTGCCGGCCGCCGCATTCGCCGAAGGCGACGGCACGCTCGTCAGCAGCGAGGGGCGCGCGCAGCGCTTCTTCCAGGTCTTCGTGCCCGAGGGCGAGATTCGCGAGTCGTGGCGGTGGCTCGCCGAGCTGATGCGCTTCCGCGGCGAGCGCTGCGCTTGGCACACGCTCGACGACGTCACGGCCGAATGTGCGCGCTCCGTGCCCGCGCTCGAGCGGATCACGGCCGCCGCGCCGAACGCATCGTTCCGCACCGTGGGGCGCAGGATCAGCCGCGAGCCCGCGCGATACAGCGGGCGCACCGCGATGCATGCGAACGTCGAGATCCGCGAGCGCAAGCCGCCGCCCGACCCCGACGCGCCGCTGGCCTTCTCGATGGAAGGCTACTACGGCCCGAAGATGCCGCCGGCCCTGATCCCGTACTTCTGGGCGCCCCGCTGGAACTCGGTGCAGTCGGTGAACAAGTTTCAGGACGAGATCGGCGGCAGCCTGCGCGGCGGCGACCCCGGCGTGCGGCTCGTCGAGCCGCAGGCCCGCGCGGCGGACGGATTCTTCGCGGGCCTCCCGGCCACCGAGCCGCCGAGCGACGGCAGCCTGCGGCTCGTGGCGCTCCACCACATCTTCGGGAGCGACGAGCTTTCGGCCGCGTCGCCCCCGCTCGCGGAGCGCATCCCTCCGCCCTACGTGGCGCTGCATCCGGACGAAGCCGGCGCGCGCCGCCTCGCGCCCGGCGCACTCGCCGAGGTCGCGCTCCCCGACACGTCGCTGACGCTGCCGGTGCGGATCGACTCCGGGCTCGCGCGCGGCATCGCCGGCCTGCCGGCAGGCCTGCCCGGCATGCCTTTCGTGGACGCGCCGACGGCCGTGATCCGCGCCGCCGCCGGAGGCGCGGCATGAGCACGCTCGGCATGCTCGTGTTCCTCGCGGTGCTGATCCTCGTGCTGCTGATCGGCGCCGCGATGCTCACGTGGATCGAGCGGCGCGTGCTCGCGTGGTGGCAGGACCGTTACGGCCCGAACCGCGCGGGCCCCTTCGGCATCCTTCAGGCGTTCGCGGACGTCGTGAAGATCCTGCTGAAGGAAGACTGGATCCCGCCGCTCGCCGACAAGCCCGTGTTCGTGATCGCGCCGACGATCGTCGCGGTGACGATGCTCTTCGCGTTCGCGGTCGTGCCGTTCGCGCCCGGGCTCGTGATCGCCGACCTCAACGTCGGCCTCCTCTTCTTCCTCGCGATGACGTCGCTCGCGGTCTACAGCGTGACCTTCGCGGGCTGGGCCTCGAACAACAACTACTCGCTCCTCGGCAGCCTGCGCACGGCCGCGCAGATGATCAGCTACGAGGTATTCATGGCGCTTTCGCTCGTCGGCGTCGTGATTCTCGCGGGCTCGTTCAACCTCACCGCGATCGTCGAAGCCCAGCGCGGCATGTGGTACTTCGTCCCGCAGTGCGTCGGGCTGCTCGTGTTCTTCCTCGCGTCGATCGCCGAGACGCACCGGCTGCCGTTCGATCTCCCCGAGGCCGAGCACGAGCTCGTCGCGGGCTACCACACCGAGTACTCGGGGATGAAGTTCGGCCTGTTCTTCCTCGGCGAGTATCTCGGCATCCTGCTCGCCTCCGCGATGATCGTGACGCTCTTCTTCGGCGGCTGGCTAGGCCCGGCCTTCCTGCCCGGCATCGTCTGGTTCCTGCTGAAGGTCTCCGTGTTCGTCGGCCTCTACTTGCTGCTGCGCGCGACGCTCCCGCGGCCGCGCTACGACCAGCTGATGGCGTACGCCTGGAAGTTCCTGCTGCCCCTCGCGCTCTTGAACGTGCTCGTGACCGGTGCCGTCGTGGTCGCGCTCGGCGACGGCGCGTCCGGAGGGGCTTCGTGATGGCCGGGAAGAACTGGCTCGCATACCAGCTCGACGTGCTCTGGAGCCAGATCGTGAGCATGGCCGGCGTTTTCATGCACGGCTTTCGCAAACGCGAGACGATCCAGTACCCGGAGGAGAAGCCGTATCTGGCGCCGCGCTATCGGGGCCGGATCATCCTCTCGCGCGATCCGGACGGCGAGGAGCGCTGCGTCGCGTGCTATCTCTGCGCGGTCGCTTGCCCGGTCGACTGCATTTCGCTCGAGAAGACCGAGGACGAGAACGGCCGCTGGTACCCCGCATGGTTCCGCATCAACTTCTCGCGCTGCATCTATTGCGGCTTCTGTGAGGAGGCCTGCCCCACGTACGCGATCCAGCTCACGCCGGACTTCGAGATGAGCGAGTACGACCGCCGCAACATGGTCTACGAGAAGCAGGATCTCCTGATCAGCGGCACCGGCAAGTATCCCGGCTACAGCTTCTACAGAGTGTCGGGGCTCGCAATCGGCGGCAAGGACAAGGGCGAGGCCGAGAACGAGGCGCCGCCCATCGACGTGCGGGGGCTGATGCCGTGACGGCCGTCTTCTACATCTCGGGCGCCGTGGCGGTCCTCGCGACGATCATGACGATCACGCGCCTGAACGCGATGCACGCGCTCTTGTACTTCATCGTGTCGCTGCTCGCGCTCGCGGCCGTCTTCTTCACGCTGGGCGCGCCGTTCGCCGCCGTCCTCGAGGTGATCGTCTACGCCGGCGCGATCATTGTCCTGTTCGTGTTCGCCGTGATGATGCTGAATCTCGGCGACGCGACGATCGAGGAGGAGCGGCGGTGGCTCTGGCCGCAGCTCTGGATCGGCCCGTCGATCCTCTGCGCGATTCTGCTGGTCGAAATGCTGTACGTGCTCGGCGTCGGTCCGCTCGGCCCGACCGGCGACGAGGTCGTCGGCGCGGAGGCGGTGGGTCTCGCGCTGTTCGGACCGTACCTCCTCGCCGTCGAGATCGCCTCGATGCTGCTTCTCGCGGGGCTGGTCGGCTCGTGGCGGCTCGCGCAGAGACTCGAGGCGCGCCACGCGGAGGTCGACGCGCCCGAAAGCGCGGCCGAGGCGGCCGTGCCCGAGGAAGCGCCGGCGGAGCGCGAAAGGGCGGTGGAGGCATGACGGCCGTCGTCCCGATCGAGCACGGCATGTTGCTCGCCGCGATCCTGTTCGCGCTCGGCCTGATCGGCGTGCTCGTGCGGCGCAACCTGATCTTCATGCTGATCTCGATCGAGGTGATGCTGAACGCCGCGGGCCTCGCTTTCATCGTCGGCGGCGCCCGCTGGTCGCAGCCCGACGGTCAGGTCATGTTCATTCTCGTGCTCACGCTCGCGGCGGCGGAGGTCTCGGTTGCGCTCGCGCTGCTGATCCAGCTCTACCGGCGCTTCCGCACGCTCGACGCGGACGCCGTCAGCGAGATGAAGGGTTAGCGATGATCGAATGGCTGTGGCTCGTTCCGCTCCTGCCGCTCGCGGGCAGCGTGATCCTGATGGTCACGCGCGGCGAGCTGTCCGATCGCATCGTGAGCTTCGTCGGCGTCGGCTCCGTCGGGCTCGCGGCCGTCGTCGCCGTGCTCGTCGGCGGCGCGTTCCTCGCGGGCGAAGGCGCGGAAGCCGCCCGCGCGGGGATCGTCACGTGGATCTCGGCCGGCGATTTCGCGGTACGCTTCGGGCTTCATCTCGACGCGCTCTCCGTCGTGATGATCCTCGTCATCACGATCGTCGGCTTTTTGATTCACCTCTACTCGACCGCCTACATGGCGGGCGACGAAGGCTACAGCCGCTTCTTCGCCTACATGAATCTCTTCATGTTCGCGATGCTGATCCTCGTGCTCGCGGACAACTTGCTGCTGCTCTATCTGGGCTGGGAAGGCGTGGGCCTTTGCAGCTACCTCCTGATCGGCTTCTGGTATCGGGACCCCGAGAACGGCTACGCCGCGCGCAAGGCCTTCGTCGTCACGCGCGCCGGCGACACGGGAATGCTGATCGGTCTGATCCTGATCGCGACGTCGCTCGACACCCTGGATATCCAGACCGCGCTCGCCCGCGCGGCCGAGCAATGGCCGGTCGGCTCCGGCATCGCGCTCGCGGCCGCGGCGCTGCTCCTCGCGGGCGCGGTCGGCAAGTCGGCGCAGCTTCCGCTCCAGACCTGGCTGCCGGACGCGATGGCGGGTCCGACGCCCGTGAGCGCGCTGATCCACGCGGCGACGATGGTCACCGCCGGCATGTACCTGATCGCGCGCACGCACACGCTCTTCACGCTGGCGCCGGCCGTGCAGCTCGCCGTCGCCGTCGTCGGCGCGCTGACGCTGCTGCTCGCCGCGTTCGCGGCGCTCTCGCAGCGCGACATCAAGCGCATTCTCGCGTACTCGACGATGAGCCAGATCGGCTACATGTTCCTCGCGCTCGGCGTCGGCGCATGGAGCGCGGCCGTCTTTCATTTCATGACGCACGCGTTCTTCAAGGCGCTCCTCTTCCTCGCCGCCGGCGCGTTGATCCTCGCGCTGCATCACGAGCAAGACATCTTCCGGATGGGCGGACTGCGCAAGCGCATGCCGGGCGTGTTCTGGGCGTTCCTGATCGGCGCGGCCGCGCTCGCGTCGGTGCCGCTCGTGACGGCAGGCTTCTACAGCAAGGAGCAGATCCTCGCCGGCGCGTGGGCGGCCGAGACCGGCGGCTTTTGGCTCGGGCTCGCGGGGCTCGCGGCGGCGTTCGTCACGGCCGTCTACATCTTCCGCGCGGTGTTCATCGTGTTCTTCGGCGAGCCCGCGCACGCGGCGCACGAGGCTTATCACGAGACTCACGGCGAGGAGCGGGGGGCCGGCCGGCCTCCGGACGATGCGGCGGCCGCCGCGGCGCGCGGCGGCGCCCGCTACGCGATCCTGATTCCGCTCGCCGTGCTCTCCGTGCTCTCGATCGTCGGCGGCTTCGTCGAGACGCCGGCGAGCCTCGGGCATCTGACGCTCTTCTCGGATTTCCTGGCGACGACCCTGCCGGCCGCGAACGAGGCGGAAAGCGGCGCCGGCGAGCTCGCGCTCGAGCTCGCCGCCGCGCTCGCGTCGCTCGGCGGGATCGCCGTCGCGTACTTCCTCTTCTTCCCGGGGCGCACGCGCGCAGCCCGCGTGCCGGAAAGACCGCCGTGGCCGACGGCGCTCGATCGCACGTGGACCTCGGGCTGGGGCTTCGACCGGCTCTATGACGCCGTGTTCGTCAGGCCTTTCGTGACGACTGCGGCTCTGCTCCGCGGCGATCCCGTCGACGGCGTCTACGACGGCGTCGCCGGGTCGCTGCGCGCGGCGTGGCGCGGTTCAGGTCAAAGCCAGACGGGCGAGCTCCGCTGGTACGCGGCCGGGATGCTCGCGGGTCTCGTGGTCGTGGTCGCGGTGGCGTTGTTCCTATGATCGGTGCTCGTCGAGGTGACGATGTGCTCAGCGAGGTGACGCTGTTCCAATGATCTCCGCCGGGTCATCATCGAGCTGACGCCGTGCCGACGATCCTGGCATGGCTCATCGCGATTCCGCTCGTCGCGGGCGCGCTCGCGTGGCTCGCGGCGAGTCACGGCGCGCGCCTCTGCCGCTGGATCTCCGTGCTCGCCCTCGGCCTCGACCTCGCGCTCGTCGTCGCGATCTGGCTCGGCGCACCGGCGATCGTCGAGACGCCGCGCCCGGGGTGGCTCATCGAGGTCGACGCGCCGTGGATCCCGCGCTTCGGCATCGGCTTCCACCTCGCGATGGACGGCCTCGGGCTGCTGATGGTCGCGCTCACGCTTTTCCTCGGCCTCGTCTCCGTCGCCTGCTCGTGGACCGAGATACAGGAACGCGTCGGGTTCTTCCACGCGAACCTGCTCTGGTCGCTCGCCGGCATCATCGGCGTGTTCATCGCGGTCGACCTCTTCCTCTTCTTCTTCCTCTGGGAAGTCATGCTCGTGCCGATGTACTTCCTGATCGCGATCTGGGGGCACGAGAACCGCATTTATTCCGCAATCAAGTTCTTCATCTTCACGCAGGCGAGCAGCTTGCTGATGCTCGCGAGCATCATCGGGCTCGCGTACGTCAATTGGCAGGCCACGGGCACGTGGACGTTCAACTACTTCGAACTGCTCGGCACCTCGCTCGCGCCGGACGTCGCGATGTGGCTGATGCTCGGCTTTTTCGTCGCGTTCGCCGTGAAGCTTCCCGCCGTGCCGCTCCATACCTGGCTGCCGGACGCGCATACCGACGCGCCGACCGCCGGCAGCGTGATCCTCGCCGGCATCCTGCTGAAAACCGGCGCGTACGGGCTGATCCGCTTCGTCGTGCCGCTCTTCCCCGAGGCCGCGATGCGCCTCGCGCCTTACGCGATGGCGCTGGCCGTAATCGGCATCCTCTACGGCGCCGTGCTCGCGTTCGCGCAGACCGACTTCAAGCGGCTCGTCGCCTACACGAGCGTGAGTCACTTGGGCTTCGTCCTGCTCGGCGTCTTCGCGTGGAACGAGATCGCGCTTCAGGGTGCGATCATGGAGATGGTCGCGCACGGATTGAGCACGGGCGGCCTCTTCGTGATCGCCGGCGCGCTGCAGGAGCGGCTGCACACGCGCGAGATGGCACGGATGGGCGGGCTCTGGGCGCGCCTGCCGCGGATGGGCGGCGTGGCGCTGTTCTTCGCGCTCGCGTCGCTCGGGCTGCCGGGGCTCGCGAACTTCGTCGCCGAGTTCCTCGTGCTGCTCGGCGCGTTCCCCGTCGCTCCGATCTTCACCGTGATCGCGGCGAGCGGGCTGATCGCCGCCGTGATCTACTCGCTCGCGCTGATCCAGCGCTCGTTCCACGGCGTGCCGCGTGCGGGGGCCGTGCGCGTCGCGGACTATGGCGGCCGCGAGCTCGCCTACTCGGGCGCGATGATCCTCGTGCTCGTCTGGCTCGGCGTGCGCCCGCAGCCCGTGCTCGAGACCGCGCGGCCGACGCTCGAGGCGCTCGAGGTGCCTTCCGCCGGCGCCGCCGCTGTTGCACGGCCGGGCCCGCCGGATGACCCGGTGGCGGCCGCATCGGGAGGCGACGAATGAGCTTCACGACGGCCCATTTCGTCGCGCTTCTGCCGATCATCACGCTCGCCGCGGCGGCGATCGTCGTGATGCTGCTGGTCGCGTTCGTGCGCCGGCGCGACGTCAGCGCGATCGCGACCGTCGTCGGGCTCGTCGCGACGCTCCTGACGCTGCCGATCGCCGCGGACGTCGCGCCGCTCGACGTCACGCGGCTGCTCCGTATCGACGGCGCCGCGCTGCTCTACACCGGGTTCCTGCTCCTTTGCACGCTCGGCGTGACCGGCCTCTCCGCCGGCTACCTCCGCGGGCGCGACGAGGCGCCCGGCGAGCTCTATATCCTGCTGCTCACGGCCGTGCTCGGCGCAGCGGTGCTCGCCGCGAGCGCGCATTTCGCGGCGCTCTTCCTCGGCTTTGAGCTCTTGAGCGTCTCGCTCTTCGCGCTGCTCGCCTACTCGCGCGAGCGCAAGCCCTGCCTCGAGGCCGGCGCGAAGTATCTGATTCTCTCCGGCGTCTCGTCGTCGTTCCTGCTCTTCGGCATCGCGCTCGTCTACGCCGAGCTCGGCACGCTCGAGTTCGCGCGCGTCGCCGATCTGCTCGCCGCGGCCGATGGAACGGGCCTTTATGCGACAGCCGGCGTCGCGCTGATCGTCGCCGGCATCGCGTTCAAGCTTTCGCTCGTGCCGTTTCACTTGTGGACGCCGGACGTCTACCAGGGTGCGCCGGCGCCGATCACGGCCTTCCTTGCGACCGTCTCGAAGGGCGCGATCTTCGTCGTGCTGCTGCGCTACTTCCTCGAGGCCGGCGCGTTCGACTACGTGCCGCTCTTGGTCGCCCTCTCGCTCCTCGCCGGCGCCTCGATGCTGCTCGGCAACATCCTCGCGCTGCTGCAGCAGAACGTGAAGCGAATTCTCGCGTACTCGTCGATCGCGCACCTCGGCTATCTGCTCGTCGCGTTCATCGCCGGCGGCGAGGTCGCCGTGGAGGCCGCGAGCTACTACCTCGCGGCCTATTTCGCGAGCACGATCGGCGCGTTCGGGATCGTCGCCGTGCTCTCCTCCGCCGCCGGCGAGGAGATGCAGATGCTCGGCCAGTACCGCGGGCTCTTCTGGCGCCGGCCGTGGCTCGCCGGCGTTTTCTCGCTGATGCTGCTCTCGCTCGCCGGCATTCCGCTGACGATGGGCTTCGTCGCGAAGTTCTACGTCGTGGCCGCGAGCATCGATGCCTCGCTGTGGGTGCTGCTCGCGCTCGTGATCATCGGCAGCGGTATCGGGCTCTTCTACTATCTGCGCGTGCTCGTGACGCTGTATCTCGATCCCGAGGAAGCGACGCTCGCGCGGCACGAGGCCGCCGTTTCGCCGTCGGGGCACGTCGTGCTCGCGGCCGCGACGCTCGCCGTGCTGTGGCTCGGGATCTTTCCGGCACAGCTGATCGATTTCGTGCGGGCGACGGCGTTCAGCCTGGTCTAGTCGGTCGGGCGCGGACGCGCATCATTCGCCGTCGCCGTCGGAACGAGATTTCGCATCGGCCTCCGGATCTTTCCGCTTCAGACGCCCGGCGTCCAGCAACGCGCGCCGCAGTATGAACTCGAGCTGGCCGTTCACGCTGCGCAGCTCGTCGTTGGCCCACCGTTTCAGCGCGTCGAGCACCTCGGGATCGGTCCTCAGCAGAAACGTGACCTTCTTGGCCAAGCTGCCGCTCTCCTTGCGCGCCGCATACAGGTTACTGGTATAGGCTTCCGGTGTTGATCACGGGCTGAGTGTGCCTGTCGCTGCACAGGACGACGAGCAGATTCGACACCATGGCCGCCCGCCGCTCGTCGTCGAGCGGCATGACCCCCTCTCGCTCGAGCCGCTGCAGCGCCATCTCGACGATCCCGACCGCGCCGTCCACGATTCGCGCCCGGGCGGCGACCACCGCGTGGGCTTGCTGGCGCTGCAGCATCGCCGCGGCGATCTCGGACGAGTACGCGAGATGGCTGATGCGCGCTTCGATCACCTCGACGCCGGCCTTGTCCACGCGCTCCTGAATGTCCGCGCGCAGCTGGTCCCCGACCTCGTCGGGATTGCCGCGCAGCGAGACCTCGTGGTCCTCGCTGTCGTACGGGTGCCGGCTCGCCAGATTGCGCAACGCGGATTCGCTCTGAATCGCGACGTAATCCTCGTAGTCGTCGACTTCGAGCAATGCCTCGGCCGTATCCACTACGCGCCAGACGACGACGGCCGAGATGTCCACCGGGTTGCCGTCGCGATCGTTCACCTTGGCCGGCCGGCCCGCCGAGCGGCCCTTGCGCTGAACGACTTTGCCGACTGCGTCTTTTCTCTCCTCCACACGCGATCCGCCCGTTTCGAAGTTTCTGACGCGCAACGTGACCTTCTTCTTCGAATAGAACGGATTCACCCAGTAAAACCCGGACTCCTTCACCGAGCCCTTGTATTCGCCGAACAAGAGGAGCACGCGCGCATCGTTCGGCGCGATCGCCATGAAGCCGAACAGACTGATGAGCGCACCGACGATCATGAGGACGGCGAGCAGCCCCAGTGGACCGATTTGAGCGATGGCCGACACGGGGATCAGGACGACGCCGAGCACGAGGGTCGCCAGACACACCGCCAAAGGTGTCCAGCCCGATCGCGGGGTGAAAAGAATCTCTTTCGTCATCGCAGGCCTCCGGCCGGATGTGCTATCAATATGATAGCATAATAATATCGCATTCCGACGGCGACAGGACGACGAGGAAGGGCGCGCATGGCGGCCGGCGTGCGAGCGCTCGACGGGCCGTCCCCATCCAGCCTGTTTTGCGGCATGCTCATTCAGGTGAGACGGCCGCCGCTACGGTTCCGTCGCTCGCGGCGCATTGGGATTGGAAGATCGCAGCGGTCGGCATCTGGCTCCTCGGCAGCGCCGCGATATCGGTCTGGGCTTGCCGGCATGCGCTGCGCTTCAACAGCCTGTTGCGTCAGACGTCTTCACCGGCCGGGCGTGCGCTGCGCGACGAGGCATTACGAACTGCCGCCGGCCTCGGCGTGCGGCGTGCGCCGGCCATTTTCACGACCGAGGCGGCTATTCCCCCTATGGTCTGGTGGATCGGCGGCTCCGTCCGCGTCTACCTGCCGCGCACGACGGTTCAGGCACTCGAGCCGCCGGCGCTCCACGCCATCCTGGCACACGAGATCGCGCACGTGAGGCGGGGCGATCACATCGTGCGCTGGCTCGACCGGCGTTGACACCGGCATCCTCCTTTGGTGGAATCCGCTGGCCTGGTGGGCTAGACGCAATCTTAGAGTCTGCGAGGAAATCTGCTGCGATGCCTTCGTGCTCTCGAAATGCACGACTCGAGCGCGCCGCGGAGTGGCTCGAAGCCGGCGTGAACGCGGCCTATATCACCCAGGAGCAAGCCGACCTCATGCTCAATGCGCTGCGCATGAGCCGATTCGGCACGCTCCAGCGGTCGACGAAGCGGGCAATGTCATCAGGCTGCGGCAGCCGGGGGTCGAGCCGCGCGAAGACCTTCCCCCGCTGTCGGCCGAAAACCCGAAGATCGTCCGACCGGACGGGCGCGCGACGCGAGCTCCCGGCGAGCAATGAAGACGCGAGGCTGCCGGCCGGCGGTCCGAGGCCGCCGTGCCGGCGGTCTCCTCAAGGCACGATAGGGCTCGTCCGGTCGACGGACGTCCTACCTTCGAAGCCGACGAGCAGCTCGCCGGCTTCGTTGGCTTGCTGGCAGATGTACTCGAAGAGCTCCGTTCCCTCTTCCCAGCGCAGGTTGAACGTGCCCGTCCACGGCGCCGTGTAAGCGCCGGGATCGTCGACGATCATCTCGTACTTCATCGTCCCGGCGTCGAGTCGAGTGAAACGCTCGATCGTGTGAAGGGCCTCGGTGTGCGGCAGGCCTCGGCGATCCAGCCAGAATCCCTCGTTGTAGCCGACGGTGTCGATCACGAGCGTGTCGCCTTCCCACCAGCCGATCGAGTGGCCGTAGTGCGTCGGAGCGAGATCGCGCGGATGGGCGCGGCCGTCCATGTAGACCGTGCGGAAGGTATGGGGGCCGCCGATATCGAAGATATACATGCGCTCGAGCTGCGAGAACTCGACGAACTCGACGCCGTAGGGGGTCTGGAACTGGCGTGCCGCGCCCGAGGGCTTGCAGCGCGAGTGCGGCTCCATTCGCGTCGTGAGCCGCGCGTCGTACAGCGCGCGCGCCCACTTCTTGAACGGCACCTGCTCGACGTTCGTGAGAGGCTCACCGATTCCGACCGGCGCCCAGATCCCTTTCTGCTCCGGGCTCGCGCCGCCGAGCAGCACGCGCCCGTCCGCTCGGCGCGGCGCCGGCCCCGCAGGCTGTCCCGGCTCGGCCCTGCGAGGCTGCGCGGCCGCCCCGTTCGGCGGACCGGGTTGGGCAACGGCGAGCGATACGCCAAGCGTGAGGCTCGCGAGGACCGCGGCAGCGTAGAAGCGACAAGTCATGAAATCCCCCCTGTTGGTCAGCATTCGATCCACTTCGCCGAACAGGACAGCCGAATGATCGGCACGGACGGCGTCACGTAAGTCTCGGGTGCGCCGCGCAGAGGATAGGCAGCGCGATGCCGAAACCCCGGCCCCGAGCCTGAATGCGGTCCCTTCCTGCGACGATTGGAAGTGTGCGCTGCGGCCTCGATCGGCGCAACGCCGGGCGACTGAGCCACGCGAAACGGCGGTCGCGACGTCGAGTCGCCGTCGTCGGGGCCGAAATCTGCCCTGGAGCGAGCCGCTCGAGGGCCGCGGCGCTCCTCCGCGGCCGCTCAGGCGCGGCCGAGCAGCCCGTCCTCGAACGTGTAGTCCACCGCGCGGCGGGGTTGCTCGACGTACCACGCATACGTCGTGCGAAGCGCGTCCTCGATCGGCGTCGGCGCCACACCGAGCACGCGTTGCGCCTTCTCGACCCGCTCCGTCATCGGGGGACGGTCGAGCGCCTCGCCGAAATACATCCCGGGGCCCGCAAGCTCCCCCCCGGCCGCCCGGATCCGCTCCCGCGGCACCGGCACGAGCTCGGGCTCGACGCCCGCAACGCGCGCGAGCAGCTCGACGTAGGTCCGCTGCGTCAGCGGCTCGACGTGCGCGACGTTGAAAGCCTCGCCGACCGCGGCCGCCGTCTCGAGCGTGCGAACGCAGGCCTCCGCGAGATCGCCGACGAACACCCACTGGATCGGATCCGTGCCGCCGTCCGGAAGCACGATCGGCCTGCCGTCGCGCATGCGGTCCCAGAAGAACTGCTCTCGATAGAGCGCCTGATGCGGGCCGTGCACGTACGGCGGGCGGAACGTCACGACCGGGAAGCCCGATTCCGCGTGCATGCGGAACAGCGCCCGCTCCGACGACGCCTTGTGCGCGGCGTACGGCCGCGGATCGTCGTCGCCGACGAGCGGATCGTCCTCCGTGTGGTCGAGCCCCGCGCCATAGACCGCGATGCTCGACATGAAGACATAGCGCTCGAGCGTTGCGCCGCACGCGCGCGCGGCGGCCTCCACCTGCGCGGCCGTGGTGCCCTTCGCCCAGTCGTATGCGATGTCGAACAGCGCCTGCGGCCGCTCGCGACGGACCGCCGCGGTGAGCGCGGGCAGATCGCTGCGGTCCGCCTGCACGTTGCGCACCGCGGCGCCGAGATCGTGACGCTCGCGCCGGTGCAGCACCGCGACGTCGTGCCCGCGAGCGAGCAGGCGCCGCACGATCTCGCGGCCAATGAACTGCGTGCCGCCGATCACGAGCACTCGCATGCCAGCTCCTTCGTTCTTCGAACCTTCTTTCTGCCATCTCGGGCGCGAGCCGAGCGCGTGCAGCATAGCGTCAGGCGCGGCGGCCCGCAGCCTCAGTGCCCGCCCGCCCCCGCGGCCGCCCGGCCGAACGGTCCCTTCGCGGCCCAGACGAGCACCATGAGCGCGAGAAAGAGCCACCCCGAGAGCCAGAAGTAGTCGTTGGTCGCGAGCATGAAGGCTTGTTTGCCGATCATCTGCGCGAGCTGCACGGCCGAGGCGTGGGCACCGAGGCCGAGGTCGCCGAGCCGCCCGACGAACCCGTCATTGAAGAGGTCGGGCGTCGACGCCGCGGCCGTGAGCCGCGCGTCGTGCAGCGCCTGGCGGTGCTCCCAGATCGAGACGCTGATCGAGGCGCCGAAGCCGCCGCCGAGCATGCGCAGGAAATTCGCGAGCCCGGACGCGCTCGCGACGCGCTGCGCCGGCAGGCCGGACAGCGACATCGCGATCAGCGGCACGAAGAAAAGCGGCATGCCGATGCCGAACACGAGCCGCGGCGCCATCAGCTGCGCAAGGCTCACCTCGGTCGTGTAGCCCGCGACCCAAAACGAGACGGCTGCGAACAGCACGAACGAGATCGTCACGAGCACGCGGAGGTCGTAGCGGCGCATGAGCGCGCCGAGGAACGGCGAGACGGCGATCGCGAGGAGGCCGAGCGGCGCGGCCGCGATGCCGGCCCATGAAGCCGTATAGCCCATCTGCGTCTGCAGCCAGAGCGGAAAGATGACGACGCTGCCGAAGAAGGTCAGATACCCGAGCGACAGCGCGACGACGCCGACCGTGAAATTGCGCTGCCGGAACAGCGACAGATCGACGACCGGGTTCGGCTCCGTGAGCTCCCACGCCACGAAGAAGCTCAAGGCGACGGCCGCGACGACGGCGAGCGCCCAGATGGTCGGCGACGAGAACCACGCGAGCTGGTTGCCCTTGTCGAGCAGCACCTGGAGGCTCGCGACGCCGACGATCAACAGGGCGAGGCCCACGACATCGATCGGGCGGCGCTCGGTCTCCGTCTCGCGCCCGTGCAACAGGCTCGCCGTGAGCCACGCAGCGATGAGCCCGATCGGCACGTTGATATAGAAGATCCAAGGCCAGCTGTAGCTCTCCGTGATCCAGCCGCCGAGGATCGGCCCCGCGACGGGGGCGACGACGGCGGTCATGCTCCATATCGAAAGCGCGGTGCCGTGCTTCTCCTCGGGATAGTTCATCAGCAAGAGGCTCTGGGACAGCGGGATCATCGGGCCCGCGACCGCGCCCTGAAGCACACGAAAAATCACGAGCATCGGCAGCGACGTCGCGAGCCCGCAGAGCAGCGACAGCAGCGAGAAGAGCAGCGTGGCCCAGACGAAGAGCCGTACCTCGCCGACGCGCCTGCCGAGCCAGCCCGTGAGCGGCAGGGCGATCGCGAGACTCACGGCGAACGACGTGATGATCCACGTGCCTTCGTTCGGGCTCACGGCGAGATCGCCCGCGATGGTCGGGATGGCGACGTTCGCGATCGACGTATCGAGCACGTTCATGAAGATCGCGAGCGACACGCCGATCGTCAACAACGCGAGCTTGGCGCCCGTGACGGGCGGCTGCCTAGCCCCCATGGCCGTCCGCCTCGCCGGTCTCGAGGTCCTGCGCGAACCGCGTCGGGCCGCTCGTCGAGGCCTCCTCGATGCGGCCTGCGCTGTTCGCCGTGATGATCCGCGCGATGAGCCCGTCGGCGTCCGTGGCGCGCAAGTCGTACACGGAGGTCGTATAGCTCCCGGGATCGACGATCTCGAGCGAGTCCGGCGCGGCAGCGCTCGGCCGCGTGTCGACCGTGACTTCCATCGACAGGCCGATCTGGAGGCGATGATCCTCGATCTCGTCCTTGGCGATGCCGATGCGGACGGGCACGCGCTGCACGATCTTGATCCAGTTGCCGGTCGCGTTCTGGGGCGGCAGCAGCGAGAACGCGCTCCCGGTGCCGGCGCCGATGCCGATCACCTTGCCGTGAAAGGCGACCGAGCCGCCGTAAGCATCGGCGTGCAAGAGGACGGGTTGGCCGATGCGGATGCCGTCGAGCTGGGACTCCTTGAAGTTCGCATCGACCCAGATCTCGTCGCTCGGCACGATCGCCATCAGAGGCGCGCCGGGATCGACCTGCTGTCCGACCTGCACGTTGCGATTGGCGACGACGCCCGACACGGGCGCGACGATCTTGGTGCGCTCGAGCGCGAGGTAGGCTGCACGGACCTCGGCGGCCGCGAGCGCGACGTCGGGATGATGCGCGAGGTCGGTCTCGCCCAAATCGGCCCGTAGGACCTCGAGCGCGCGCTCGGCCGCGGCGAGAGCGTGTCGGTTGACCTCGACGCTCGTCGCGCTGTGCTCGAGCACTTGCGTCGAAGCGGCGCCCTTCGCGTGCAATCTTCGATTACGCCGGTAGTCGCTTTCGGCCAGCGCGAGCGACGCCTGCCGAGTGGCCACCTCCGCCTCGAGCTGCTTCTCCTTCGCGTATTCGCCCTGGATCCGACGAACGGTCGATGCGAGCTTCGCCTCGGCCTGCTCGAGCGCTACGCGCGCGTCGGTGTCGTCGAGCCGGACGATCGTCTGTCCTTGGCGCACGAGCATCGTGTCGTCGGCCATGACCGCGACGACGGTGCCGTGGACCTCGGCCATGACGGGCACACGATTGCCCGCGACGTAGGCATCCTCGGTCGATTCATGAAAGCGGCCGGTCGTGAGCCAATAGGCGCCGTAGCCCGTGCCGGCGACGGCGAAAAGCGCGGCGAGGCCGGCGAGCGCGATGCGACGGCGGCGGCGACGAGGGTCGGGAGTATGGGTGCGTCCTTCTTCTTGGGGCATGGCCGGACCTCCTGAAACCGATAGACAATAGTTGACTATCTAGTCAAATCTTTGACAAAAAAAGAGAAACCGGGATGGAATCAGGCCCGCTATGCGCGGACCCGCTCCTTGCGGGCGCCGAGCAGACGCAACACGGGCGCATAGAGGCCGTGCATGGGCTCGGGGCTGTTTTGGACCCGGGCGCGCGCGAGCGCCCCTTCCATCAACGTCTGCACGCTTTGTGCCGCTTCCTCGACGTCGTCCACGTCGACGAGACCTTCCTCCTTCGCGTCGCGAATCGCCGCTTCGATGTACTTGCGCTTGCGCGCCACGATGCGTTGCGAAGCCTCCCAGACCTCGGGCTCCAAGCCGCCGCTTTCCATGCCGACGCTGAAGAACGGGCAGCCGAGCACGCGGCCCTTGGATTTCCGCATCTCGAGCTGGGTGCGATACACCGCGTCGAGGTAGCGCTCGAAGCGCTCGAGCGGCGGCACGGTCACCGAGAACGCGGCATCGAGCGTCGGACGCGTGTGCGTTTCCCACCAGGCGTCGAGCGCGGCGACGGCGAGCGCCGCCTTCGACTCGAAGAAATGATAGAAGCTGCCCTTCTTGACGCCGGCGCGCTCGCAAATGGCATCCACGGTCACCGCGTTGTAGCCTGCTTCCCAGGTCAACTCGGCGGCCGCGCTCATCAATCGCTCTCGGGCGTCGCTGACTCGTCCCATGACCACCACCTCGATGGGGCGCATGATAGTTGACTGGACGGTCAAATGCAAACCCTCCCGGAAGCATGCCTGCTACAGATCGTGGAGTAGCCAGCACGGGCCGCGCGTAGTTCGATGGCTTCGAGCCGTTCGTCCCGACGCCGTGCTTCCCGAGCTATCCGTCGGCCCACGCGAGCGCAAGCTACGCCGCGCGCACGGTGCTCGAGGCACTTTACGGCACAAGGTTTGGCGTTGGGCGAATCACCAATCGTCGGACTTCGGCTCGCCCCAGGGCTCGGACGCAAAGAGATCCAGTCCGAGCCTTTTCGACAGAAATGCGGTAGCCAGGCACCCTTTCACGCTGTTCCCCGCGACGTCGAGCAGCGGCGCGAAAGTGCCGAGACCGCACTTGCCCGGCGAGACGGTGACGATGCCGCCGCCGATCCCGCTCTTTCCCGGGAGTCCGACCTCGTACAGCCAATCGCCCGAGGTTTCGTACAGCCCCGCGGTCGTCATCACCGAGAGGACGTAGCGGCCGACGGAGGCATCGACGACGCGCTCGCGTGTGAGCGGATGAATCCCCCCGTCGGCGAGCGTCGCGCCCATCACGGCTAGATCGCGCGCGGCGACCTTCAGCGAGGACTGCTTCGTATAGAGGTCGACGGTCTCGACCGGATCGAAGTAGAGGCGGTCGCAGCTCGCCAGCAGCCGGGCGATGCCGCGGTTACGATGGTTCGCCGCCGACGCGCAGGCGTAGATTTCCTCGTCGAGCACGAGCTCCCGGCCGGCGAACCGGGACAGCCCCTCCCGGATGGCGCGCCACTTCGCGTCCGCGGTTGCGCCGGGCACGAGGCTCGTCGCGGCGATGGCGCCCGCATTGACCATCGGATTGGTGCGTCCGTCCGCGCTTCTCTCGATCGCCGCGACCGAGTTGAACGGCAAGCCCGTAGCGTTGACGCCGAGGCAATCCCGGGCCCGTGCCGGCCCCAGCGCCGCGCACACGAGCGCGAAGACGAAGGGCTTCGCCACGCTCATGATCGCGAACTCGACCTTCGCGTCGCCCGCCGAATAGAGGTTGCCGCTGACGCCCGCGACGCAGATTCCGAAGCGGTCCGGCCGGGCCGCGAGGAGGCTCGGGTAGACGTCCGAGAGCCGCCCATCCGCATTCGTCCGGTAGCGCTCGTACGCATCGGACACGGCTTCGTGGACAGCCCTGGAAGGGGGCAACACGCCGGTGGAGACATAAGCCTCACCGGCGCGCCGTGCGGTTCGCGCGCTCATGCCTGCGGAAGCATTTCACCGCCTCGCATCCGCGCAGGCCATTGGACAAAGGTCCACGTTACCGGGGCTCGAGCGCCCGCTAGCATTCGAGTCGCACTGCCGAGCCGTGATGACGATCGGAGAGAGGCTTCTATGCGGAAGTGCGTTTCGGGCGCAGCCTGTGCGGCGCTGCTCGCCGCGGCATGCTGCACATACGCGCAAGAGGACGAGAGAGACGTCGTCGTTCTGACCACGGGCAATCGGCTCGCAGGCGAGGTCATCGAGCTCGCGCGCGGCAAGCTCGCGTTCTCGATCGACGGAGCCGGCACGGTCGACATCGACTGGAGCAATGTCGAGGCGCTGACGAGCCCGCGAGAGTTCGACGTCGAGCTCGAGTCCGGACAGCGGCTGTCGGGGTCGATCGTCTCGACGTCTCCCGGGCGGCTCGCCGTCACGGCCGGGACGGCCCCCGCGGACGTCGAGGCCCAGGAAGTGATCCGCATCACGCCGATCGCGGCCACGCCCGCGGAGCGAACGTCCGGCTACGTCGACTTCGGTCTCGACTTCCTGACCGCGAACGACGAGCTCGACCTCAAGATCTACGCGGAAGCCGAGAACGTGATGCGCAAGTACGTCACGACGCTGTCGGTCGACGCGATCGTCAGCGAGATCGACGACGAGACGGCGCAACGGCGCAACTACCTCCAGCTCAGGTCGCGCCGCCTGCTCGAGAATCGGTGGTTCGCGATCGGCCGCTTGCACCTCGAGGAGGATCTCGAGCTCGACCTCGACTCGAGAACGCTGCTCGGCTTCGGCGGAGGCCGAACCTTGCTCCAGTCGAACCGTGCGGTCGTGGCGCTGTACGGCGGCCTCGCAGGGGATCGGGAGCGTTACCGCGACATTCCAGGGACGGAAGAGAGCGCCGAGGCCTTCGTGACGCTGGAGTGGGACTGGTTCGAGCTCGGCGGCGACACCCAGGTGACGACGGACGCGACGACGTTCTTCAGCTTCGACCGCTCCCGAAGGCGTGTCGAGGTCGATGCGAGCCTGCATCGCTCGATCATCGGCAACGTGCACTGGAGCGTGAGCCTCTACGAAAGCTACGACAGCGATCCGCCGGAGGGGCTCGAGAACAGCGATCTCGGGCTCTCGTTCGCGATCGGGCGATCGTTCTGAGGCTCGCATCGTCTTGGCAGCGCGCGTGCACGGACCGTCCCGGGTCGAAGAGCGCGAGAGCTCGCCCGGCAGGCGCCGTCGTCTCGGTATCGTCCGTGTGCTGCGTGCTACCTGGGTCGAATACGAACGCGATCGCGCGCGCTACTTCGCCGCGGCGATGGCGTACTTCGCGTTCGTCTCGCTCGTCCCGCTGCTCTTGTTACTGCTGTCGGTGCTCGGGCTGCTGCTCCGCTTCTCGGACGGTGCCGCCGCGGCCGAGCGGCAGGTGCTCGAGCAGATCGAGGTCAGGTTCGGGAGCGAGCTGCACGCGACGATCGAAGGCCTTCTCGGCGCGTTGCAGCAGGAGTCTGTCGGCGCGACGGCGATCGGCCTCGCGGGTCTCCTGCTCACTGCATCGGTGCTGTTTCGCCATCTCAGAATGACCTTTCGGGCGATCTGGAAGCGCGATCCGCCGCTGGTTTCCGGGCGCGTCCGCACGGTGGTCTGGGCGACGCTTCTCGAGCGCGCGCTCTCGTTCCTGATGGTGCTCGGCGGCGGCGCGCTGCTTCTCGCCGCTCTCGCGCTGATGGCGGTCTCCCAGTGGATCGTACGTGCCCTCGGCGGCTTGCCGTTGCTCGGCTGGACCGCCGAGCGACTGCTCCCGCCGGTCGGCGCCCTCGTGCTCGCGGCGGTCACCTTTGCGATCCTGTACCAGATCCTGCCGCCCGTCCGCCTCCGCTGGAGAGACGTGTGGCTCGCCGTGCTCATCTCGACCGTCGCGTGGGGTGTCGCAGCCGAAGTGCTCGCGCTCTACGGGCTCTATCTCGGCAGCAGCCCGAGCGCATCCGGTGCGTTCGGCGCGTTGCTCGTGCTCATGTTGTGGATGAACGCGGTCTTCAAGATGCTGTTCTTCGGTGCCGAGATGTGCAAGGTGGTCGCCGGCGCCGGTCGGGCGGCCGCACCTGCAGACGCGTTCCTACCTGACCGATAGGATCAGGTCCCATAGCGTCACCGCCCGCTCCCCGTGACAGGCCTGAAGTCGACAGCCAGCTGCACGAGCAGCCGCGCACCGAAGCCGGTGCAACCGCCCGGATGCCACGACACGTCGTCGTCGCTTTCGGCCGTCCCGGCGATATCGATGTGGGCCCAGGGCTTGCCCGCGACGAACTCCTCCAGGAACAGCGCCGCGATGATCGTTCCGGCGTTCGGACCGCCAAGGTTCTTGAGATCGGCCACGTTCGAGTCCAGCTCCTTGCGGTACCGGCGCGCGAGAGGGAACTGCCAGACGGGCTCGTCGGTCGCATACGCTGCCGTTTTCACCTGGTCGATCAGCTGTTCATCGTTGCCGAGCACACCGGCGATCTGCGTGCCGAGCGCCCGCATGCAGGCGCCGGTCAGGGTGGCGATGTCGACGATGGCATCGGTCTCGTTCTCCGTCGCCAGCACCAGCGCATCGGCCATCACCAGGCGTCCCTCGGCATCGGTGTTGGTAACCTCGACTGTCTTTCCGCCGCGGGTTACGAGCACATCGCCCATGGCGAGTGCGGTGCCCGACGGCCGATTGTCAGTGCACATGAGATAACCGACGACCTCGGTGGGGCAGTGCAGGGCAGGCAAGCTCAGCATCGCCGCCAGAATCGAGCCCGCTCCGGTCATGTCGTTCTTCATGTTCGCGTGAACATCGTCGGCGGGTTTGAGCGCGAGGCCGCCTGCGTCGTACATGATGCCCTTGCCGACCAGCGTGAGATGCCCGGTGGAGGTAGCAGCGCTGCCGTCCGCAGCGCGCGGCTTGTACGTGAGCTTGATCATCACCGGCGGCTCACTGCTGCCGGCGTTGACCCCGAGCAGACCGCCGCAGCCGAGCTCGATCAGCGCGTCCTTGTCGAAAACCTCGACTTCGAGCCCGCGCTCGCGGCCCAGCGACTGCGCGGCCTGCGCCATCGCGGTGGCGGTCAACAGCGCGGGCGGCGCATTCGCCAGATCACGCGCGACGGTGGTCGCCGCGGCCAGCACCTTGCCTCGCTCTGCCCCGGCCGCGATGTCCCGATCGCTGACGAGCACGATCTCGGCGATGGGGGTGACGGCCGTGTCGGCCTTGAGCACGCCGTACCGGTAGCGGGCCAGCAAGATGCCCTCCACGACCGCCTGCGCGGCGACGTCGCCAGGCACGGCACCGATATCGGCGAGCATCATGGTCAAGCGGCCATGCGATTCGGTTGCGCGCGCGAAGGCGGCGGCCGCATTGCGCAGCCTGGCGGCGTCGAGCTCGCCAGCGTCCCCCAAGCCGACCAGCACCAGCGTGGCCTTGTCCCGCGGGAGCACGAAGGTTTGGCCGGGCTTCGCTTGGAAGTTGCAGCCCGCGAGCGTTTGCCAGGTCACGTTCGCGTCCGTCGGCAGCTTGCCGTGAGGTACCACGGGCACGCCCAGAACGGCATCCGGTGCCGGTGCGGCGGCGACCGTGACACGGACGCCCTCGAGTTGGCTGCTCGACGGTGCAAGAGGGTAAGAATGTCGTCCGAGAAAGGCGGCCATGACGAACTCCATTTGCGCTCGGTTGCTGTCGGATCGCCGTCGGCAAGCGTCCGGGCGTCCGCGCCGTTCGGGCAATACTTTCGGCAACACTGTCACTCGCGCGTCGACCGCGCTAGTTGCCCTTAGGTCTAATGGCGCGAAAACCAGCTGTTACCGGCCACTAGCGAGTCAATGCGCAGCTGAGCGCAACCCCGACACGTTTGCTCTTCGTGTAGAGATCGGTCAGCCGGGGATCAGTGAAGTTGAACGACCGCTTCTCCGCGAACACCTCGATATCCAGGCAGCCGCGCAGCCGGTTCGTGTAGCCCGCGCGTGCGCGCGCCTCGCGCTGCACGGTGCCGCCGGCCGACGGGCTGCTGAACGTCCACCCGTTCACGACGCGCTGCTCGACGTAGATCATGCCCCACCGCCCGCGGCTCACGGTCCCTTTGCCCCACGAGCCGATCGTCATGTTGGAGACATCATCGTAGGTCTCGTCGAAGGAGTCCGCCCAGGCATAGCCCGCCGACGCGTTGATGCCGAGCGTGAACCTCCACGGTGAGCTCGGCACGGCGAACTGCCATGTGCGCGACGCTCTCGCGACGTTGAGCTCGACGTATGAATCTATGCCGAGCGGATCGTCCTTCGCGACGTTCAGAATGCCCCACTCGAGCGTATCGCGCAGCGTGCGGAACCCCCCTTCGGCCGAAGGCTCGTAGTTGCGCTGCGACGCTTTCCATGCGAAGGAAAGGATCCCGTACTCGAGCGCCGTCTCGCCCTTGCCCCACTGCAAATGCGCGCCGATCGTATTGCGGAGCCGCTCCGCGGCGGGCAGCGGCTCGCCGCAGTCGCACGCGCGAGCGCGAGGTTGACCCGTGCGGCGCCGGAACGAGTAGCGCCCGTCGAGGATCACCTTGGTGCCCGGAAAGGCCTCGTCGATCGTCCAATGTTCCTCGGCCATGGCGACGCCCCCGTAGTCGTCGCCGATGTCCCAGGGATCCGCGGCATGCAGCGAGGGCGCGAAGAAGGCGACGATCAGTAGAAACCCGGGCGGAGCCGTCGAGCGGCGGGCCGTCTCGTCCATTCACTTGCCTCCCCGAGCTTTGGACACGCCGGCTGCGGGAACGAACGCGAGCAGCGCGAGCCCGGCCAGCACGTAGAAGGAGACCTTGAGCGCGTCGAGGCGCGCCTCGGTATTGATGCGCACCGCCTCACTCACCTCGTTTGGGGTCGCGTTCGTGCGCTCGAGCGCGCGCAGCAACTGCTCGTTGCTCACGAACGAAACGCTGTCGAGGTCGAATTGCGCGCGAATCTCCGCGGAGATCAGCGGATTCGCCGACACATGGCTCCGCACGCTCGAGCCGAGCACGCCGACGAGGAGCCCGGCAGCGAGGGCCGTGCCGACGCCCGAGCCGAGGAAGCTCGTGCTGCCGCAGACGGAGCCGACGTCCCCCGCCAAATCCCCGGGCACGCTCGAGGAGAGCAGCTTGAACAACACGGCCGCCAGGGCGCCTTCGCCGAGCCCGGTCACGATCAAGGCGAGCACCACCATCGTGTCGCTCCAGTCGTTGCGAACCGTTGCGCCGAGCAGCGCCAGCCCGCACGCGACCAGCAGAAACGCGGCCCGCGCAATGCGCCGCGCGCCGAGCCGCGAGTCGAAGCGCACGATGACGATCGCCGTCGCGAAGCTCGCCAACGTGAAAGGCACGAGCGCGACGGCCGTATAGAGGCTAGTGCGTCCCTGCACGACCTCGATGTAGAGAGGGATCAGGAAGGTCAGGCCGGCGCCGAGCGCCCCGATCGTGAACATCGACAACAGCGCGGACCGCTCTCGGGTGCTGCCGAGCAATTCAGGCGCGCACAGCGGCATGCGGCCGGTCGCCCGGCACCGGCGCGTCCACACGACGAACGCATGCAAGAGCAAAACGCCCGCGACGATCGCGATCGGCGCCGGCGACAAATCGAAAACGCTGAGCGGGGCGGCCGGCCGCGCTCGCCAGACGCCCCAATACGCGACTTTGTCGGCGCCGATGCCGATCAGCAGCATCGCGGAGGCAGCGAGAACGACGCCCGCGGCATCGATGTGGATCCTGGCGCGCGTGTCGGCGCCGCGCAGGCTCGCGCCCGAGAAGTAGAGCCCTGCGGCGAAGACCGCGAGCAGCGCGAAAGTGAGGCGCCATTGCGCCGAAACGGCGAGATAGCCGGCGATCAAAAACGCCGGCACGATCCCGATCGCCTGCATGGCGCCGAGCCAGCCGAGCGCCCGGGACTGCTGACTCCCGCGGTAATGGTCCGAGATCATCACGACCGAGGTCGGAATCAACGCCGCCGACGCCATGCCCGCGATCGTCTGCGCAAGCATCATCGCGCCTGCGTTTCGAGCCGCGGCCGTCAGTGCCATGGCCGCGGTCAGCATCAGGGCGGTCGCTCGGAATACGTGCCGGGCGCCGAAGCGCTGGGCGATGCGCGCGCCGAGCATGATAAAGGCCGCGACGACGAGGAAGTGCAGGACGATCGCCGTCTTGACGGAGCTCGCGGGCGTGCCGAGGCCTTCCGCGATGGCGTCGACGGAGACCTTGAGCGTCGTGAGATTGAAGACCAGGAGCAATTGCGCGAGCGCGATGACGACCAGCGGCATCCATGACGCACGCGCCTCGGCTTCTGCTGCGCTCACGGGAAGCGATCGCGCCACGGGGTCACTCGCCGTCCGGCACGACGCGGCCGCGCGCGGCACCGGGCAGCGCTCCGGAAGGGAAGAATGCGAGCAACGCGAAACCGGACAGCGCGATGAACGAGATCTTGAGCGCCACGAGCCGAGCCTCCGTGTTGATGCGCACGGCTTCGTTCTTTTGCTCGCCCGTGGCGGCCGTGTTCGCGAGCGCGGCGAGCAGGCGATCGTTGCTGACGAACGGCACGTCGTCGAGGTTGAACTCGGCCTTCAGCTCGTCCGGGATCAGCGGATTGTGGACGAGCTCGCGGTGCACGCCGGTGCCGAGGACGCTGATGACGAGCGCGGACGCGACCGCCGTGCCGACGCCCGCCGCGAGATTGTTCGTGCAGCCGCGGAGCGATCCGACGTCGCCCGCGAGCTCCTTCGGTGACGCGGAGACGAGCACGTTGAAGAGCAGCGCGACGAGGGCTCCCTCGCCGAGGCCTGCCAGCACCATGCCGGAGACGACCATGCCGGTGCCCCAGTCGTTGCGGATGACCGCGGCGAGGAGCGCGAGCGCGACCGTCGTGACGAAAAAGGCGCAGCGCGCGATGACGCGAGGGCTCGCGAAGCGATAGAGCCCGACCACGAGCACGGCCGCCATGAAGCTCGCGAGCGAGAACGGGATCACGGCCGCTGCCGTGTCGAGCCCGCTGCCGCCCTGGACGACCTGGATGTAGAGCGGAATCAGAAACGTGAGCGCCGAGCCGATCGCACCGACCGTGAACATCGTGAGCAGGGCGGCGCGCTCCGCCGGCGTGTCGACGACGTCGAGCGCGACGAGCGGCGTCTTGCCGCGCGCCTCGCGCCGGCGCGACCACGTGACGAACGCCTCGATCAGGAAGAGACCCGCGATGATCATCATCGGCGCCGGCGACATATCGAGCACGCTGAACGGCGCGGCGGGCCGAGCCAGCAGCCCGCCCCAGTCCGTGAGGTTGTTCGCCCCGACGCTGATCAGCAGGATAGCCGCAGCGGCGAGCACGATACCGGTCCAGTCGATGCTGACGCCCGAGGGCGCCGGCCGCACCTCGAGCTTGCCGCTCAGGAGGTAGACGACGCCGGCGACGAGAATGAGCCCGCCGAATGTGAATCGCCACCCGACGGTCGTGGCGAGCCAGCCCGCGATCAGAAACGCGAGCACGATGCCGAGCGCCTGGGCTCCCCCAAGCCAGGCCAGGGCCTTCGCGCGCTGGTGCCCGCTGTAGTGGTCCGCGATCATCACGACGAGCGCCGGGACCAGCCCTGCGGCCGCGAGCCCCGCCACGATCTGCGCGACGAGCATCATCGGAACGTTCCGGCTCGACGCCATCACGGCCATCGCGCCCCCGAACAGCGCGACGGCAAGGCGGAACACGCGCCGCGAACCGAACACCTGCGCGATTCGCGCACCCAGCATGATGAGCCCGGCGACGACGAGCGAGTAGGTCACGATCGCCGTACCGACAGTGGTGGCCGGCGCGTTGAAGCTCGACGCGACGCTTTCGATCGACACCTGCAGCGTCGACACGTTGAAGACCATCAGCATTTGCGCGAGCGCGATGGTGAGCATCGGCATCCAGGAGGCATGCGGCTCGGCCCGGGCTCTCGCATCCGAAACCGGCGCCGTCGCGGTCGCGGCGTCTGCGCCCACCTCCTGCATGACTCATCGTAATGTCCGCGAGCGCTGCCGGCTCCATTGGACCAAAGGCCAACTTGCCGTCTCCATTCCCGCGTGCAAGCGTGCGTCGTAGATCCGCGCTCGCGGCTTCCAGGCTCGACGCGTTCAGCCCGGGGAAGAAATTCGAGCTCGACCGACGATGCGCCGCGGCGCAAAGGAGACGGAGATGAGCACTCTGGTGGCAGTGGTATTCGACGACGAAACGACCGCCTTCGACATGCGCAACCGGCTTCTGAAAATGCAGAAGGAATACCTGATCGAGATGGAGGATTCCGTCGTCGTCACACGGAACCAGAAGGGCAAGACGAAACTGGATCAGATCGTGAACCTCACGAGCGCCGGCGCGGTGGGCGGCGGCTTCTGGGGCATGCTCATCGGCCTCATCTTTCTCAACCCGCTCCTCGGCGCAGCCGTAGGCGCCACGGCGGGGGCGCTGTCGGGACGATTCTCGGACATCGGTATCGACGACGCGATGATGAAGGAGCTCGGGCGGTCGCTCAAACCCGGCTCATCGGCGCTCTTCGTTCTCGTCCGGCGCGCCACCGTCGACAAGGTCCTCGACGGGCTGAAGGAGTTCGCGGGCAAGGGGCGGGTGTTTCGCACGTCGCTCGACAAGGACGAGGAGGAATCGCTGAGGGAGGCGCTCGAGAAGGCAGCGTAGAGACGGAAGTCCGCGGCCGCTGGGGCGGCGGGGAGAAATGGACCATGGCGAAGCGATCGGAGCCGGTTGCGCCTGCCGAACTTCCGTCCGAGGTCGGCGAGGAGGTCGGCGAACGAAAATCTCGTGTCGAAAGGCTCCTCGACGTCGTCGAGCGCGTCGGCAACAGGGTCCCGCATCCGGTCGTCATCTTCGTGATGCTGATCGGCATTCTGATCCTGCTGTCTCACGTCTTTTATCTCTTCGGAGCGGCGGTCACGTTCGAGGCGATCGACCCGGAAACGGGGGAGCTCGTCGAAAACAGCGTCGCCGCTCAAAGCCTGCTGACGGCGGACGGCTTCCGCTTCATGTTCACGGGGGTCGTCGACAACTTCATGAGCTTCACCGCGGTGGGCGTGATCATCGTCGCGATGCTCGGCGTCGGCGTCGCGGAGGAAGCGGGTCTCATCCGCGCGCTGATCCACAAGCTCGTGCTGGTTGCGCCCCGCAAGGCGATGACCTACATCCTCGTGTTCATCGGGATCCTGTCGAGCGTCGCGGCGGACGCCGGCTACCTCGTGCTCATCCCGCTCGCCGCCGCCGCGTTCCTGAGCCTCGGCAGGCATCCGCTGGCGGGGCTTGCGGCGTCGTTCGCCGGTGTCGCGGCCGTCTTCAGCGTGAACATTCTGATCAAGCCGCTCGACGGCATCCTCACCGGCATCACCAACGACGCCATCCATATCCTCGATCCGTCGCGCTCGATCGAGCTGACCGCGAACTTCTGGTTCTCGGTCGCGTCCGTGATATTGCTGACGATCCTGGTCTCGCTGATCACCGAGAAGGTCGTCGAGCCTCGTCTCGGTGAATACACGGGCGAACGCCCGGAGCCCGTCAGCGGCGAGGGCGGCATGTCGCAGGACGAGTCGAGGGGGCTGAAGTACGCGACCTTTGCGCTCCTCGCAACGCTCGCCGTGTTCGCGCTGCTGACCCTGCCGTCATGGGCGCCGCTCCGCAATCCGGAAACGGGAAGCCTCCTCGCCGACTCGCCGTTCATGAACGGCCTGATCGTCTTCATCACGATCGTTTTTCTTGCGGCGGGCTGGGCTTATGGAGTCGGCGCGCGGACGCTGCGCACGAGCGTCGACGCGGTCAATGCCATGGAGAAGGCGGTTCGCGGCCTCGCGGGCCTGATCTTCCTGCTGTTCGTGATCAGCCAGTTCCTCGCCTTCTTCACCTACACGAACCTCGCGACGCTCGCCGCCGTGTCCCTCGGCGACGTGCTCGAAGGGGCGGGCCTGAACGCGCTGACGTTGCTGGTCGGTTTCGTGTTCGTCGTCGCGATACTCGACCTGATCATGACCGGCGCGATACCGAAGTGGGCGATCTTCGCTCCCGTGTTCGTGCCGCTGCTGATGCGGCTCAATGTCGATCCCGAGGCCGTCCTCGCGGCGTATCGCGTCGGGGACTCGCCGGTCAATGCGATCTCGCCGTTGAACGCTTATTTCGCGCTGATCGTGTCTTTCGCGATGAAGTACGACCCGAAAGCCGGCGTCGGGACGGTCATCGCCCTGATGCTGCCGTATGTCGTCGTCCTGTTCGTCGCGTGGACGTTGCTGCTGGCCCTCTGGCACCTGCTCGGTCTTCCGTGGGGTCTGTAGCCCGTCTGCACGTACCGTTTCGCTCGGGCGCCGCTCGGCATGCACGCGCCGGCCTCCATGCCTAGGTAGATGTTCGTATCGTCGATTCGGACCATGCGGCGCTATGTTGCGAATGTAGCTCGAATGACACCGGAGGTGCGAAATGACCACGTGTGAGACGTGCGGCAACGACTACGACAAGGCCTTTCAGGTCACGATGAACGGCAAGGCCCACACGTTCGATTCGTTCGAGTGCGCCATCAACGCCCTGGCCCCCACGTGCAAGCATTGCGGCAACCGCATCATAGGCCACGGCATCGAAGCGAGTGCCAGCATGTATTGCTGCGCTCACTGCGCCCACTCCGAGGGCGTCGGACGAGCCGTCGACCGAATCTGAGCGCAATCCCGCTCGAGAGCCCAGGCTCTCCGAGCCTCCCGCATCGCGCGAGGAGCTAGAATGACCGCGAGCGAGGAGACGATGGCAGAGTCGGCCTTCACGACCGAGATCGCGCACCACGTCTGGGAGACCAAGTACCGCTTCCGCGCCGACGGCGAAGGCGACCGCACGATCGAGGACACCTGGCGCCGCATCGCCCGTGCGCTTGCGGCCGCCGAGCGCGAGCGAAGCTGGGAAGCCCGCTTCTACTCCGCCCTCGAGGGCTTCCGCTTCCTGCCGGGCGGCCGCATCCAGGCGGGCGCCGGCACCGGCCGGCGCGTCACGCTCTTCAACTGCTTCGTGATGGGCACCGTCGTAGACTCGATGGACGGCATCTTCGACGCGCTCAAGGAAGGCGCGCTCACGATGCAGCAAGGCGGCGGCGTCGGCTACGACTTCTCGACGCTGCGGCCGCAGGGCACCCCGGCGAAAGCCGTCGGCGGCGTCGCCTCGGGCCCGGTCTCCTTCATGCGCATCTGGGACGCGATGTGCGCGACGCTCTTGTCCACGGGGGCCCGGCGGGGCGCCATGATGGCGACACTGCGCTGCGACCATCCGGACATACTCACCTTCATCCGCGCGAAGCAGACGCCGGGGGAGCTGCGCAACTTCAACCTATCCGTGCTCGTCACGGACGAGCTGATGGAGGCCGTGCGCGACGGGCGGGAATGGCCGCTCGTGTTTCCGGGCGACGGCGGGAACGAGACGATCGTGCGGCGGTGGTCGGGCTCGATGGAGCCCGTGCCCTGCCGCGTGCATGCGCGCGTGCCAGCGCGCGAGCTCTGGGAGGAGCTCATGCGCGCGACGTACGACCACGCGGAGCCCGGCGTGCTCTTCATCGACCGCATCAATCGCCTGAACAATCTCTGGTATCGCGAGCACATCAGCGCGACCAACCCGTGCGGCGAGCTGCCGTTGCCGCCGTACGGCGCCTGCGACCTCGGCTCCATCAACCTCGCGGCGTTCGTGCGCGAGCCGTTCACGCCGCATGCGGCGCTCGACCTCGATGCCGTCGCGGCGACGGCACGCATTGCGGTGCGCATGATGGACGACGTGATCGACGTGTCGCGCTTTCCGCTGGCGAAGCAGGCGGAGATGGCGCGCGGCGCCCGTCGTGCCGGTCTCGGCGTGACGGGGCTCGCCGACGCCCTGATCATGCTCGGGCTCCACTACGGCGAGGCGCCGGCGCGCGCGCTCGCTGCTCGCGCGATGCGGACGATCTGCCACGCCGCATACCGCTGCTCGGCGGAGCTCGCCGGCGAGAAGGGACCGTTCCCGTTCTTCGATCGCGACCGCTATCTAGAGGGCGAGTTCGTGCGCACGCTGCCGGAGGACATTCGCGACGCCATCGCGCGCCACGGCATCCGCAACAGCCATCTCACCGCGATCGCACCGACGGGGACCATCAGCCTGCTCGCGAACAACGTGTCGAGCGGCATCGAGCCCGTGTTCGACTTCCACTACCGCCGGCGCGTGCTCTCGCAGGACGGCTCGCTCAGCGAGCACGTGCTCACCGATTACGCGCTCGAGCGGTGGCGCGCGCTGCGCGGCGCGGAGCCGCGGCCGCGCTGGTTCGTGAGCGCGCTCGAGCTGCCGCCGCAGGCGCACCTCGACATGCAGGCCGCGCTCCAGCCGTACGTGGACAACTCCATCTCGAAGACGATCAACGTGCCAGCGGACTTCCCCTTCGAGCGCTTCAAGGACGTGTACCGGTACGCGTTCGACAAGGGCTTGAAGGGCTGCACCACCTATCGGCCGAACCTGGTCACCGGGGCCGTGCTCGAAGCCGCGGCGGAGGACGCGAAGCTCTGTTGCGTGCCGGAGCGCGAGGCCGATTAGGAGCGCGTCCGAGTTCGCCTGACCGTACCGACCGGCGTGCTGATTCTGCGCCGGGCGCTCGAGGCGCCGACGCGGCAGATTGCGGAGAACTCGGCCGCGGACGGCGGCGTGATCGTCGATCGCATGCTGAGCAGCGCAGGCAACGTCGGCTATGATGCCGCCCCAAGGAGTTCGTCGATCTCTTCGAGGCCGGCATCGTCGATCCCGCCAAGGTCGTGCGCCTCGCGCTCGAGAACGCCGTTTCCATCGCGAGCGTGCTGCTGCTCACGGAGGCGACGATGACCGAGAAGCCGGAGAAGCCCGAGGAGCGCCTGCCGGCCGAGCCGGCGATCTAGGAGCCTCGACCACGGCCGGCAGCCCTGTCGTTTGCCGCTCCCGAGTAATGGTCACATAGTCGGTCCGTCCACAGGAGGTACACATGGAAGGCAAGACTCTGCAAGTGGGTGCGCAGGATCCCGAGCGCAGAAACTCGCCGGTGGCCTGGGAAGAGGACGAGGACACCGACATGCTGCGAGAGTCGATCCCCGGGGACCCGGTGTGCTTCTTCAACGACAGCGCTTACCCCCATGGGACGACTGTCAAGAGCGGGGACGTGCTGCTACGTTGCGACCACGGACTGTGGGTCCCGGCGGGACCCAGCGACCCCACCAATCCGTGAGCGCACGAGCGCCGCGGCCCGCCGCTACGCTCGAACCCGGAACCGCAGCATCAGCCTGCCGTCGGCCGACAGCGACGCGCTCGTGCCGAGCGCCTCCCCTTCGCGAGTGAGCATCGCCGCGAGCCAAGCCGCGTCGGCATCGGCGGCCCGTTGCAGGCTGAACCGCAGCATCTTGAGCGGTGTGATTTCGCAGCGCTGCAGGCGGCCCGAGGAAGCGTCCAGGGTCACGAAATACATCAAGGACAAGTCCCCGCGATAGCGCTCGTGACCGGTGATGCCTTCGTAGTCGGTCAAGAAATCGCCGCAGCCGTACAGAATCAGCTTGCCCCGATAGACCTCGATGCCCTTCGCATGATGCGCCGAGTGGCCGTGCACGACGTCCACGCAGCCGCCGTCGATCAGCTCGTGGGCAAAGATGCGCTCGTCTTCCGGAATCGCGTAGCCCCAGTTGCCGCCCCAGTGCACGGACACGACGACGACGTCGCCCGCGGCTTTGAGGGGCTCGATGTATCGGGACAAGCGTCGCGCGGCCGCGCGGCTCAGGTCGCTCAGCAGCCTGACGCCCGGCGCCGACTCCGTTGCCGCCCACGCGGAAGGGATGCCGCTCGTCGCGGCGCCGCACGCGAACACGAGAACGCGTCCCGCGCCGAGCTCGATCGATGCCGGGGCCTGCGCCTCGCCGAGGTTCCGGCCGGCGCCCGCCGTGCGGATCCCCGCCCCCCGCAACACGTCGAGCGTCTCGACGAGCCCGTCGAACCCCCAGTCGAGCACGTGATTGTTCGCGAGCACGCAGCAATCGATGCCGGCCGCCGTCAGGCAGCCGACGTTTGCGGGGTGCATCCGGTAGTGGATGCCCTTGCCGGGCCAGTACGCGCCGCTGCGGGTTACGCTGGTCTCGAGATTCACGATGCGCGCATCGGGCGCGACGCGCGCGAGGTCGGCGAGAGCCGCGCCCCATATATAAGCGAAGCTCGCCGGGCGCGGAATGGCGCCGTTGGCGCGTTCCGCGAGCTCCACGTAGGTGCGCGCGTCGCGAACGTACGGCTCGTGGAGGCGCGGATCGCTCGGGTGCGGCAGCACCTGATCGATGCCGCGGCCGGTCATCACGTCTCCGCAGAGGAAGAGCAGCGTCACCCCGGCCCGCCCCGCCTCGCGAACATCGAACGATCGGACTGGCGCAGCCGCCATAGCGCAGTTCGGCGCCGGGGCCTCAAATCTTCAAATGGCCATGTCGAATCCGACGAGCACATAGTGCTCTTTCGTCTGATGGCCGACGAACGGTGGGCCGCCCCGCTCTTCGCCGAGGAGATCGGCATTCACCTCGAACACTACCTTGAGGTTGCGCATGAAGTAGTACGAGGCATTGAAGGTCACCGAGTCGATGGCAATGCCCTCGAAGATCGTGCCCGTATCGTCGAAGTCGTCGGCTTCCGCATAGTTGTAGAGCACCGAAAAGGTCCAGCGATCGTTACGGATGTAGTCGAGGCCGCCGAAGCCGCCGAACCACTCGAAGTCGCGCCCGGGCGTCGCGTCGAGGAAGTCCTCCCAGTCGTTCCACAACGCCTGCGCGTACCAATGGACGCGTCCATTCGGAAGCGTGCCGGCGGCGTCGAGGCCGAGGATTCGCTTGTCGCTGTTGCGAATGCCGCGCGATTCGCCCGCGACTCCGGCCGCGCTGCGCTGCTCGCCGGTCAGCGCAAAAACGCCGATTCCGGCGCGCCCGATCGGAAAGCCCACTCGCCCGAAAAGGTTCTTGCGGCTGTCGCTGTCGAACATCGCGTCCGGTCGCCGGTACCCGGGACTGTCGATGGCGAAGTTGTCCGTGATGCCGTTGCCGTTGACCGCGCCTAAAGCCACGTCCAATCGGCCGAAGCCCCGGTCGAAGATGACGCCCCGGTCATAAGTGATCCCGGCCGCACGATACGCGTAGAAGTCCTGGAACGTCAGCCGGACCTCGCGCGGGAACATCAGATCCGAGGCTTGGAACTGACCGAGCTGCATGCCGACGCCGGCTCCGAAGAGATCACCATGGCGAAACCAAGCGTCCTCGATCAGCGTCTCGCCGTTTCCGCCCTTCTCCGCGAAGATGCCGTAGAAGTAGTACGTGATGTCCTCCGAGAGCGGCGAGCTCGAGAGCAGCTTGATCAGGTACGGTGCCTGGAAATCGAAGTCGGAGTCGTTCCCGGTGGAGCCCGTGATCGGGTCGACATCCTCGCCGTCACGCCCCTGTACATACGCCTGCATGCGGACGGCGAACGGTGCGCGCTCCGGCAACGCAAGGCGCTCGTCGCCCAGGTCGAGCGTATGCGAGTCCCGCCAATTCGGCAGCTTGTAGTTGATGTCCGCGAAGTTCTCGCCGAAAGCGTTCAACCGCGGAAACGCATCGTGGCATACCGAGCAGCTCAAGTTGTAGCGCCTTGCGAACTCGGGCATCGACCAGGCGGCGGCCGGCGCCAGGAGCGATGCGGTCAGAGCGATGGCGGGCAATACGTGCGCGAGCAGGGTTCGTGGCATTCGCGGTATTCCGCCGATATTCGAGGTTCAAAGGCACGCTATCACATTGGAGTCACGGCGCTGGATTGCGACTTGTACCTACCGATGACGTGGACGATGTCCGGCACTTGCGGGTACCATCACCTACCAGGGCACGAATTCCCATGTCGAGGTCTTCCGATCGGACTCGAGACCTTTCGGATGCATCTTTCCGGCGAACTGGCCAGAAGCCTCCTCGAGGCCGCGCCCGATGCGACGGTCATCGTCGACGCCGAAGGCAAGATCGTCTTCGCCAACGCCCGAATCAAAGAAGCCTTCGGCTACGAGCCCTCCGAGCTATACGAGTCGCTCGTCGAGGTCCTTTTGCCGCCGAGATTCCGGAACGTCCATTTCGTGCATCGCGAAGCGTTCTCCGCTGCTCCCAAGCCCCAGCCGATGGGCACCGGGCTCGGGTTGTATGGGCTGCACAAGGACGGACACGAGTTTCCCGTCGAGGTCAGCTTGAGCCCGGTGCGTACCGATGCCGGCCAGCTGTTGGTCGTCGCCGCGATTCGCGACGCCACGCTGCACAAGGATACGGAGCATCAGCTCCTTCAAGCGAATCGGGAGAAAAGCCGTTTCCTGGCAGCGGCGAGCCACGATCTTCGCCAGCCGCTCCAAACCCTGAACCTGTTGAACCGCGTGGCGCGCCGCGAAGTGGTCGGCAACCCGCGGCTGGAAATGATCGTCGACAAGCAGCAGCGAGCGCTCGATTCGATGTCCGACTTGCTCGCCTCCGTGCTCGACATCAGCAAGCTCGACAGCGGCGCAGTCGTACCGGAGCTCGTCGACTGCCGCATCGACGACGTGTTCGAGCGTCTCGTCTCGGACTTCGAGCCGCAGGCCAACGAGAAGGGACTCGAGCTCGTGTTCGAGCGCTGCGGCGAGGGCGTGCGAACCGATGTCGCGCTGTTGCGCCGCCTGCTCGGCAACCTCGTCTCGAACGCCATACGCTATACCCACAGGGGAACCGTGGGGCTCCGGGCGATCGCCTGCGGTGGAACGCTCGAGATCGAAGTGACGGACACGGGAGTCGGCATTCCTCCCGATCAGATCGAGCCGGTCTTCGAGGAGTTCCACCAGGTCGATCGAGGCAGCCATCGGCCGGAAGGTCTCGGCCTCGGATTGTCGATCGTCCGACGCATCGCGAATCTGCTTGCGCTCGAAGTCGGCGTCCGCTCCGTGCCGAACCAGGGTACGACCCGTGATCAGCGACTACCATCTGCGGGGTGGCGAAACGGGACTGACGGTCGTCGAGGCCGTGCGCACGAGAGCGAAGCGGGAAATCCCCGTCGTGTTCTTGACCGGCAATACCACAGGTCAAGGTATCGACATCGCCTCCGTCGCGCGCGCCCGGCTGCTGACGAAGCCGCTGCGCGGCGACGAATTGCTCGAAACGATCCAGACGGAGCTCGCAGCCGCCCACCCCCGCAGCCCCTGAATCGACGCTCTGCGGAAGCCGCCGCTACCCGTAAACTCTCGCACAACCTCGGAAACCCTGGCCATACGCACTAGCCGCCGCCATCGGGCATCGGCTCCGGCGGTCGACGACTCGCAACGAAGCCGGCGATTCGCGCCGGAGCCGGCAGCCTGCCCGCCATCTTCGGTGTCACGGCTCGCGTAAGTACTTACCGAGGCAATCCGACCACTTCCACCGATTTCTGCGCATACTTTCGTGCGACGAGAATCGGCTTCGCCCGCAACGCCATCGTGAGGCTCTCCGATGCAGCGCATCTTGGTCGTCGTCGACCCCACAGCAAAGCAGCAACCCGCGCTGGAGCGCGCAGTGTGGTACGCGACGCGCGCGGGTGCGTCGCTCGAGCTTTTCGTCTGCGACTACGATCCGGCCCTCGCCGCCGATCCATCCATCGATCGGACCACATTGGAGAAGTCGCGCGCGAGCCGCATTCTGGACCATACGAGAAGGCTGAAGCGTCTCGCGCAAGATGCGGCGAAGCAAGGAGTGGCGACCGCCGTCGAGGCACGCTGGGACTACCCGCTGCACGAAGGTATCGCACGAAAAGCGACCGAGTCCGCGGTAGATCTCGTAATGAAGGACACGCATTATCACCCGGCATTGCATCGCTCCGTGTTCTCGAACACGGATTGGAACCTGATCAGGACGAGTCGAATCCCGCTTTGGCTCGTGAAGCCCCGTGCCGTGGCCGGACGGCCGATTGTCATCGCCGCCGTGGACCCCCTGCACAAGCGAGACGACCAAGGGACCCTCGATGGCGAGATCCTGTCCGCCGCCAAAGCCGTGCAGACGGCGGTGGGCGGAGAGCTGCACGTATTTCACGCCTTCGATATCGGCGCGGCCCTCGCCGCCTCGGGTGATGCGATCAGCGCGCCGTTGGCGCTGCCTATCGCCGAGATCACCGAAACGCTGAAGCGACGGCACCGCGAGGCCGTCTGGGCCCTTACCGACAAGCATGCCGTCGAGCGTCGTGACGTGCACGTTTGCCAAGGCGTGACGCGGGAACGCTTGTTGACGTTGGCCGACGAGCTGAAGGCCGATCTCGTCGTCATGGGCGCCGTTTCTCGCAGCGGCCTGCGGCGCCTGTTTCTGGGCAGTACCGCAGAGCAAATCCTCGACCACTTGCGCTGCGATGTCCTCATCCTCAACGCCGGCGGCGTCGGACTGTCACGCGCGGGGGACTACCGCGGAGCCGACTCGCATCCTGCCGCGTAAGTAGTTCCCCTTATGGCCTCGGGGCGGCCGATAGGCCGACCCTAACGAAGCGCATCGCGCCCGACAAATCCCACGAGGGCAGCGGATCATGCAGTTTCATGTCCTCTCTTTCGAAGGGCCGGACGCCTACTCGCGGGCCGGCGGACTCGCGACTCGGGCCGACGGACTGGTGCGCACACTCGCAGCGCTCGGCTTCGAAACGCATCTGTGGTTCGTCGGCGATCCCGACCTGCCCGGGCATACGAGCAGCGGACCGCTGCACTTGCATCGGTGGGCTCAGTGGGTAAGCCGTCATCATCCGGGGGGTGTTTACGACGGGGAATGGGGCAAGCACGAGGAATACGCCCGGACTCTGCCCCCGTACCTCGTGAACGAAGTACTCCTGCCCGCCGTGAAACGCGGCGAGCACGCGGTCGTGATGGCGGAGGAATGGCACACGGTCCACTCCGTCATGCACTTGAGCTGGCTGCTCTCCGGAGCCGGCATCCGCGACCGGGTCACCGTTCTCTGGAACGCGAACAACACGTTCGGGTTCGACCGGATCGATTGGCCCCGCCTCAAAAGCTCGGCCATCATCACGACCGTCAGCCGGTACATGAAACATCAGATGACGCCGCTCGGCGTGGAGGCGCTCGTCGTTCCGAACGGCCTGTCCGCCGAGGCCTTCGAGCCGTTGCCCGACGGCGCGTGCGCCGCGCTGCGCCGCCACTTTCGCGACCGTACCGTCATCGTCAAGATGGCGCGCTGGGATCCGGACAAGCGCTGGATGGCCGCGATCGAGACGGTGGCCGAGATGAAGCGTGCGGGCTGGCGGCCCCTGCTCCTCGCGCGCGGAGGTTCCGAGAGTTACGGCCGGGACGTCCTCGCCTCGATCGACGCGCACGGACTGAATCGGCTGGATCGTGAGTGGCGCGACTCCGGCGTCGACGGCGTGCTCGAAGCCCTGCGTGACATCGACGGCTCGATCGATGTCGTGAACCTCTGTTGCCACGTCGACCCGCCCGCGAAGCGGCTGCTGTTCCGCGGATCGGACGCCGTGCTGGCCAATAGCAGCCACGAGCCGTTCGGGCTCGTGGGGCTCGAAGCGATGGCGGCGGGCGGCCTCGCATGCACGGGGTGTACCGGCGAGGATTACGCTCTGCCGGGTCAAAACGCCATCGTGCTCGAGACCGGCGAGCCCAAGGAGTTCCTCGGCATGTTCGCGCGCCTGCGCGCTGCGCCCGAGGAGGCGCGAGCGATTCGCGACTACGGCGAGCTGACCGCTCGGCGCTTCTCGTGGCCGGAGATCGTCCATCACGTCCTCCTGCCGCGAGTGGCCCTCGCGAGCGGTCACCTCGACGGCGCGATTTGACTTCGGCCGGTCAGGGCCGAGCCTCGGCCTCCGCGCGCTGCCCGAAGCGAATGATGTCGCCGATGTGCGAGAGCTGAGTCGCGAGGTGGTCGACGACGTCGTCGATCGACAGGACGCCGACGAGCTCACCCTCCGAGCCCACGACCGGCACACGCCGCACGCCGAATCGGCGCATCTCGCGCAGCGCAAAGTCGATGCCGTTGTCCTCGCGCACGGTCAGCAGCCGGTCGCTCATGACGTCGCCGACCGTGAGCGTGGACGGATCCACTTTCTTCGCGACCACCGCGACGACGATGTCCCGATCGGTGATGATCCCGAGCGGCACGAGGCGCGCCTGCTTGAACTCCGCGACGATCAGGTCGCCGACGTGCTCCTTGCGCATGCGCTCGGCGGCCTCGGCGACGTCCGCGTCCGGCCCGATCGTGGCGACGTTGTGACTACAGATTGAGCTGACGGCCATCGGAATGCTCCCTTGCGGCGGATTCGACCTTCGAACCGAGCGCCGCCTCGGCGGCGGCGACGTGCTGCTTGACGGACACGAAGCTGTCCGGGCTGACCGAGATCGAGTCGATTCCGCACTCGACGAGAAACTCGGCGAATTCGGGATGGTCGCTCGGCGCCTGCCCGCACAGCCCGATCTTCACGTCCGACTGCTTCGCGGCGCGGATGACAGTGCCGATCATCCACTTCACGGCTTCGTCCTGCTCGTCGAAAAGCTCCGCCAGCTCGGCCGAGTCGCGGTCGACGCCGAGCGTGAGCTGCGTGAGGTCGTTCGAACCGATCGAGAAGCCGTCGAACCGCTGCGCGAAGGCGCCCGCGAGCACGACGTTCGACGGGATCTCGCACATCACGTAGACCTCGAGCCCTCGCTCGCCGCGCCGCAGCCCATGCTCGGCCATCACACCGAGCACGCGGTCCGCTTCGGCGACCGAGCGGCAGAACGGGATCATGACGACGACGTTCGCGAACCCCATGTCCTCGCGCAGGCGACGGATCGCACGACATTCGAGCGCGAAGCCCTCCCGATAGCGCGGCGAGTAGTAACGTGACGCGCCCCGGAAGCCGATCATCGGATTCTCTTCAGCCGGCTCGAACTCCGCGCCGCCGATCAGATTCGCATATTCGTTCGTCTTGAAGTCGCTCATCCGCACGATCACGGGCTTCGGGTAGTGGGCGGCCGCGAGCCGGGCGAGCGCCCGAGACAAGCGATCGACGAAAAAGAGCGTCTTGTCGTCGTAGCCGCGCGTGAGCTCCGCGATCGCATCCTTCGCCGCGACGTCCTGCAGGCGGTCGAAGCGAACGAGCGCCATCGGGTGAATCTTGATCTGCGTGTTGATCACGAACTCCATGCGCGCGAGACCTACGCCGTCCACCGGCAGTCGCCACCATCGGAACGCCGAGGCGGGATTGGCGAGGTTCAACATGACCTCGGTCCTCGTCTCCGGTATATCGGAGATCGAAAGCTCCTCGACTTCGAACTCGGCCGCGCCTTCGTACACGAAACCCTCGTCGCCTTCGGCGCACGAGACGGTGATCTCCTGCTCGTCCTGAAGCAACTCGGTGGCGTTGCCGGCCCCGACGATCGCCGGCAGCCCGAGCTCCCGGCTGACGATCGCCGCATGCGACGTGCGTCCGCCCAGGTCGGCGACGATGGCCGCCGCGCGTTTCATGATCGGCACCCAGTCGGGGTCCGTGTTCCGCGTCACGAGCACCGCCCCGTCGACGAAACGATCGATGTCGCGAGCGCTTTCGATGATGCAGACGCGGCCGGTGACGACAGCGTCGCCGATCGCGAGACCTGCGGCGAGGCGCCGGCCCTTCCGCGCGATGCGGTACGTCTTCAGCGTGGCCGTCTCGCGCCGCGCATGCACGGTCTCCGGGCGCGCCTGCACGATGAAAAGGCACCCGCTCTCGCCGTCCTTCGCCCACTCGATATCCATCGGCAGGCCGTAATGCCGCTCGATCGCGCAGGCCGAGCGGGCGAGCTCGAGGATCTCGCCGTCCTCGAGCACGAACGCCGCCCGCTCCAGCTTCGAGGTCGCGACGTTCTTCGTCGGCCGCGCCGCATCACCCGTGTAGATCATCTTGAGCGTTTTCTCGCCGCGTCTCTTCTCGATGATCGGCGAGACCGACGGATCGGAGAGCAACGGCTTGAACACCTGGTACCGGTCCGGATCGACGGCGCCTTTGACGACGTTCTCGCCGAGCCCCCAAGCGGCGTCGATCATCACGACGCGGTCGAAGCCCGTCTCCGTATCGATGGAGAACATGACGCCCGCCCCGGCGAGATCGGAGCGAACCATTCTTTGCACGCCGACCGAAAGTGCGACTTGCAGGTGGTCGAAGCCTTTCGCGTGCCGGTAGGCGATAGCGCGATCGGTGAAGAGCGAGGCATAGCAGCGGCGGCATGCGTCGAGCAGCGCGCGCTCGCCGCGCACGTTGAGGTAGGTCTCCTGCTGCCCGGCGAAGCTCGCATCCGGGAGATCCTCCGCGGTCGCGCTCGAGCGGACGGCAACGTCGGCGTCGGTGATGCCGGAGCGCCGGCAAAGCTCCCGATAAGCCGCGCCGATCTCTCGGGCGAGCTCGGGAGGCCAATCGGAGCGAAGCACGGCCTCGCGGATGCTCTTTCCCGCCTCCGCGAGCGTCAGCCGCCCGGCGCCGAGATCGGCGATCGCCGACCGAATGTGCCCTCCGAGGTCGTTCCGCTCGACGAAGCTCCGGTAGGCTTCCGCCGTCGTCGCGAAGCCCTCGGGAACGCGGATGCCGGTCCCCGAGAGGCTTCGAATCATCTCGCCCAGCGAAGCGTTCTTGCCGCCGACGCGGGCCACGTCGTCGCGCCCGACCTGGTCGAACCAAAGAATTTGCGTCTTCGCGTTCACCGGATCGCCGCGCGACCCGACCTTTATTCCGGCTTCGCGCCGTCCCCCGCAAGGCCGCTGTTCGCCCGCCTCCTCTTCGGCGTCGCCGCCGTCCCGCGCCCGCCGTTGCGCCGAGGCTCACGCTTCCGGGAGCCCAATCCCTCCTCGAGCCGCTCGAGCAAAGCGCGGCGCTCCGATTCACGTCGCAGCCTTGCGTCGATCTCGGCTTCAGCCTCGATCCAGTCGGGCACCGGGTCCCCTCCGCTGAAACCGCGCCGCTCTGCTCGGAAGTAAGCCGCCTCTGCGATCATCTGGCGGCGTCGCTCCTCGTCGGTCATGATGGTCATGTCGCTTCTCCCCCGGTCTGTCGCTGGGGTTACGGCTGATTTTCGCCGCGGGGACATGCGGCGCGATATCAGTAGTAGCGCGTATGCCTCGGTGCGGCGCGGGACGCCGGCGGCGCCGCCTTACGGTGCGCGGCCGCCGTCGCTACGGATCATGCGCTTCCCAAAAGAACGAATCGGCTGCCGATGCTCACGCTGCTGAAGCTGAAATTGTCCGAAACCATCAGGGCCGTCGCGCCTCTGATCATCGTCGTCGGCCTGCTCGAGGTCGTGCTCGTCGGCGCCTCGCCGGCGGTCCTGCTGCAGTATCTCGCGGGGTCGCTGCTGGTCACGCTCGGCTTGCTCCTGATCTTGATGGGCGTGGACTTCGGTATGCTGCCGATGGGCCGGTTCATCGGCGCGAAGCTGGCGGAGAAGGGGTCGCTGTTGCTGTTGCTCGCGGTCGCGTTCGCGCTCGGTTTCGCCACCACCGCTGCCGAGCCGGACGTCCTCGTGCTCGCCGGGCAAGTCGAAGAGGTCTCCGGCGGCACTCTACCCGGCCAACCCATCGTTTACATCATCGCGGGCGGCGTCGGGCTGTTCGTGGCCGTCGCCTTTCTACGGATCATATGGGGCTTCTCGATGGCATGGCAGTTGACCGCCGTCTACGCCGTGATGATCGCGCTGACGCTCGTCGCGCCCGCGGAGGTGATTCCGCTCGCTTACGACGCCGGAAGCGTGACGACGGGCGCCCTGACCGGTCCGGTCGTTCTGGCGGTCGCGCTCGGCGTCAGCGCGGTGATCGCGGGACGCTCGGCCGTGAACGACGGCTTCGGGCTCCTCGGCATGGCATCCGTCGGCCCGATCATCGTCCTCTTGATCATCGGATGGCTCGTGCGATGAGCGACCTGCCGCTCGTGACGGACGTGGTTCGCACGGCCCGGGGAGTCGCGCTCGCGGTGCTCCCGCTCGCGGCGCTGTTCACCGTGTTTCAAATGCTGTTTCTCAGGCTGCCGCGCTCCGAGGTGTCGAGGATCGCGGTCGGAACACTGATGGCCTCGATCGGGCTCTTTCTGTTTCTGCTCGGCGTCGCCGTCGGTTTCATGCCGTTCGGCCGCACCATCGGCGAAACGCTCGGCGCCTTTTCGCAAAAATGGCTGCTCGTGCCTTTCGGCGCGGTGCTCGGCTTCGTCACGACGTGGGGTGAGCCGGCCGTGCGTATTCTCGCCGATCAGGTCGAGCAGGCGTCGGCGGGCGCGATTCGGCAACGCTTGGTGCTGCTGGCCATATGTGCGGGCGTCGCCGTCGCGGTGGGACTCGGGATGCTGAGGATCGGGTACGATCTTCCACTGTTTTGGATTCTGATCCCCGGGTACGGTCTCGCCATCGTCTTGATCTGGCTCAGCGATCGAGAATTCGTCGCGATCGCGGTCGATTCCGGGGGCGTCGCCACGGGTCCGCTGGCCAACACCTTCCTGCTGGCCCTCGCGCTCGGCACATCGGCCGCCGCTACCGGTCGCGATCCGCTCGTCCAGGGCTTGGGTCTGGTGGCCCTCATTGCGCTCGCACCGATCATCTCGGTGATGCTGCTGGGTCTGGTCGTTCGGATGAAAGAGCGCCCGAAAAGGTTGGAGTCGTGAACATGAACGCTTCGCTCATCGTCAGCATCGTCAGGAAAGGTTGGGGCAGCAGCGTGCTGGAGGCCTCGGTGAAGGCGGGCGCGCGCGGCGGCACCGTGCTCTTCGGCCGCGGTGCGGGCATTCACGAGCACGAGAAGATCTTCGGGATGTCGATCGAGCCGGAGAAGGAGATCGTGCTGACCATGGTCGGCTCGGAGCAGGTGGACTCGGTTCTCGACGAGATCGTGCGCACGGCCGAGCTGAACACCACCGGCCGCGGCATTGCGTTCGTGCTTCCCGTCGACAAAGTCGTCGGAGTAGCGCATTTCATGATGGCGGGGTCCGATCACGATTAACCGTCCTCGGCTTCCTCGCGGCCGCCCTCACTCCGCCCGCAGCGCCTCGACCGGATCGACCCGCGCGGCGCGGCGCGCGGGAACGTAGGCCGCCGCCAGCGCGACGAGGAAGAGAAGCGTAGGCACGGTCGTGAAGGTGATCGCATCGGTCGGAGCCACACCGAACAGGAACGACGACAACAGCCGGGTCACGGCCAAGGCGCCTGCGATGCCGAGCCCGACGCCGCACGCGGCGAGCAGCACCGCGCTGCGCAGCACGGCGCCGATCACGTTGCGGCGCTCGGCACCGAGCGCAATCCGCACGCCGATCTCGGCGGTGCGCTGCGTCACCGCGTAGGACAGCACGCCGTAGAGGCCGACGGACGCGAGCACGAGCGCGAGCACCGCAAAGCCTCCGACGAGCATCATCTGGAGGTTACGGTTCGCCAGCTCGGCGTCGAAGATCTCCTCCATGGAGCGCATCGATGCGACCGGCTGGTCCGCGTCGACGGACCAGACGGCGGCACGGATCGCGCCCGCGAGCGCCATCGGATCCCCCTCGGTGCGCACCAACAAGTGCGTCGGCCACATGAACGTGAACGCCGCCGGCACTTGCGCGAGCGGGAACGATTGATTTTCAAGCATTCGGGCCGGCGGTGGACGACGACCGGCACGAGAGCTCGTCCCGCAAACGAGCCCGGAGTCCCGCAACCGGGACCGAGCATCGGCGGGCGCGGTTTCGCGCCCGACTGGTTTCACCGAAGCGCGGCCGCGCCGCCGCGGTATCGGGCAGGGGCAGCGCGGCCAGGCGCCGAAAGCTCGCGCGGACTACTGCTCCAGTCGGGCCAGCTCGGTCGCGTCGAGCTTCTGGTCGCCGTTCTGGTCGAGCTGGTCCCACTCGGCTGAAAGCCGGGCATCGCCTTGCGCTTCCTGCCGCGAAATCGCGCCGTCGCCGTCCTCGTCCAACTGCTCGACGCGTGGATCTCGGACCACCTCTTGCTGGTGGCGTGTCGTGGGCAAGCCCTCCTCCGTGGGCCCGCTCTGCCCCGTTTCCGCGTCTCCGCCTTCGGCCGAGCTCGTCGCGCTCGTGTCGAATTCGGAGAACTCCGCCGAATCGAGCACGTCATCGCCGTTCCGATCGTAGCGACTCCAGCTCGCCGTCAGGGAAGGTTCGGCCTGCGCCTCCTGCCTGGAGATCGCGCCGTCGCCGTCCTCATCCAGCCGCTCGAAGAGATCGCTGCTTATCTCCCGAACGGCTTCCTCCTGGTGACGCGTCGCAGGTATTCCTTCCCGGCTTTGCTCTTCAGTTGCTTCCCGGCTTTGCTCTTCAGTTGTTTGCGTTTGCTGAGCACCGGCCGTTCCAAGCAAAAGCAGCGCGCACGCGGACGTCACTGTATTTACCGGTCCCATCGGTGTCTCCTCGCCGGCACCGCGAAATGATGCCGACGGGACCGGCGTGCAATGAGCGTGCCACACGCCGCCGGGTCTTACTCGAAATTGAAGATATCCTCGTTCGGCTCCGGCCTCTGCATGCCTTGCTCGAAATTCTCCTCCCAGATGTGCGCCCACGGCCGGCCGTAGATGTCGGGCACTTCGTATTCGATGACCTGCCCGGGGACGACCGGCGACGCCTTGCCTTCGATCGGATAGATCGTCGGCACGCACTCGATGAACGTGTAGGGGTCGCCTTCGGAGACGTCGCTTCGCTTCATGAGGTTGCGGATGATGCGGACGGGCTCTACGAGCGCCTCGGGGTCGTAGAAGATCGCCTCATGGTTCAAACCCAAGAACCTCCCGGCCTCGTCGCGGACCGGTGTGTAGATCTCGACGGTTTGCATCTTGTTCGAGAACTCGAACGCCCCGTGAACCATCCAGCCCTGTATGTTCGACGTCCACGTGATCAGCGTGTCGCCATCCCAGAAGCCGATCGTCTCGCCGTACCAGCGGGGCACGTCGGCGCCGAGCCGCGGCACGGCGCCTTCCATGTTGAATTCACGCCCGATGTAGATGTTCGTGATGAAGTTGCGCGCCACCCCCGCCAAGATCTGCACGATCTGCGGCGTCGCGATGATTTGATGCTCCCGCACCGCCGCCTCATGCCAGCGGCGCATGAAACCTTCCGGCCAGCAATACTGAGAGGGCCACTGGGCATGGCCGCGGCCCTCGTGGTAGGCCAGCTGCACCATGCGCTTCTGATACTCCGGGGTGAGCAGCGACAGGATCGTCGGTATCTGATTGTGGTGCCCTCTGTACCAATAGTCGTTACCGGGCGTCGCGCTCGGACGCATATAGAAGCCGGTCCAGTCCGCGATGTCCTCGTACGCCGGCGTCGTCGGCCCGCCGCGCTTCTTTGTCTCGGCGAGCAGCGCCTCGTAGTGCTGCTGCGCGCTCTCGAACGGGTACGGGCTCACCATCGCCTCGCGCGGGTAATCCCGGTCGCAATGCCCCCAAGCCGCGGTCGACGGGTCGTTGTTGACGATCAACGGATTGCCGACCGCGCCCGACTCGGCCTCGATGCCGATCGGGCTGTTGCAGCGGTAGTATCGGGGATCGCTCCACAGAGCCTTGTCACGGTAGAAGTCGTCGGTAGTGAAGATATCCACCGGCAGCGGCGTCACGCCCGGCGGCACGTCGCCGCCGCGCGCGGTTCCGCCGAACTCGCCCCCTGCGCCGAACGAGAACTCGGGGCCGACCTCTTCGTACTCGCGTGCGTCGGCGGCAAGCGGCCACCCGCGGCCCACGCTGTCGAAACCGGGATCGACGACTTGTTGCGCCTGAAGCGACGTGCCGAAGAGGATGCCGGCCATCGCAAGAGATGAGAATGCCTTCATCGTCCTGTTGTCCCTCCTAATCGTGCGACCTCCGCGGAGTCGGCTCGAGAGGCCGGCCGACCGCCGGCAGGATACGCCATCTAACGACGAGAACATATTCGCGCCGCCCCGATGCACGGTTCTTGGACAATTTCTCGCTGTCGCCCACGATGCGCTCCTCGATCGACACGGCGAATCAGCGCCATCGAGCAGCACCATCGACCAGCACCATCGATCAGCGCGTCATTGATCAGCGCCATAAACAATGTGTGGAAGCCGGCGCCTCCCTCACCATCGACGTTTCCGCGGGGGGACGCAACTCCGCGAAGGGGTGCGCCGCCTCGAGCTCCTCCGCGGAGGCGTGGCCGTCGAAGTACTCCGTCACGGCTTCGGCGCCGTCGTCGGTCATATCCTCCGGCCGATAGCCGCACGCCGGCACCGCCCGCCCGTCGGGCCGCCGGAAAAACCAGCGGTCCGCGTAGTCCTTCTCGATCGTGAAGCCGCCCTCGTGCACCCAAGTATGGTGCCGCGTGCACAGGAGCAGCATATTCTCGAGGCTATGTTCGCCGCCGTTCGCCCAGTGCTTGATGTGGTGGGCGTCGACGAACCGCGTGCGACCGCAGCCCGGGAATCGGCAACCCTTGTCCCGCGCCCACAGCGCCCGATGGAGGGCCGTCGGCACGGTCCGCGTCCTGCGACTGACGCTCAGCGGCTCGCCTTCGTGGTTCTCCACCAGCACCATGAGATCGCTGTCGCAGGCAATGCGCCGCACCGTTTCGATGGGCAGCCCCGAGCGGCCCCCGCCTCCGCGGAGGGCCGACTCCTCGACGTGCACCGTGACCTGGTAATGGTCCGACGTCCGGGAGGAGCCGTCCTTTCGGCCGCTCAAGTACGCTTTTGCGAGCGCCACCAGCGCATCCGCGCGCTGCGCACTCCAGCTCTCGCCGGCAAGCTCGGGGCTTGCGGAGGCGCCCTCCTCGAGCACCGGCTCCAGCGCCCGGTCGAGCGCCTTGTCGACGAGCTCCCCGGCTTCGAGCGGCAGCTCGACCGTGATCGACACCGTTCCCCGAGCCGGATCGCGGTGCAAGCTCAATGCGCGCCTCGCCTGGGCGCGCACCGCCTCGCGGGTGGAGGTGCCGGAGCCGTAGCGCAGCTCGCGGCAGCGCTCCTCGACCCGCGCCGCCGTGGTGCCGAGCGCGAACGTGAGCAGCTCGTCTTCATTCGCAGGCCCGGCGACTCGGGTCAGCGCCCGCACCTTCGAATAGGAGAGCCGGCCTTCGGCGAACGCCCGGCCGATCGCGGGCAGCGTCTTCAGCGCATGCGCAACCCGGACCTTCTCGCGGGCGGCGTTCAAGCTGAGGTCGCAACGCCAGTGCAGCCACTCGGCGCAGGAGTCGAAGGCCCACGCGAGCCAGCCGGCACGCTCGTCGAAGCAGCGGATGAGCACGAGGAAGTCGTAAGTCGCGGCGTTGATGCGAGCGGCGAGATTCACGATCTCGCGGTCCAGCGCGTCGATGGAGGGATGAGGGTCGGCCCGGACTTTTGCAGCGGACGCGGAGCGGGCAACGGCGTCGGTGGCCATCGGGGCGCCTCC